>NZ_CP009654.1:1200000-1500000 GCF_001880225.1 Francisella frigiditurris
AGTTCTGCTAAAGGAGCTTATGTATTTGATGAAGATAATAATCAATATATAGACTATGTTGGTTCATGGGGACCAATGATATTAGGACATGCAGATGATGAGGTTATTGAGGCTGTACAACAGCAGACTTTTAACAGTTTAAGTTATGGCGCTCCTTGTAAATTAGAAATTGAACTTGCTAAAAAGATTATCAGTATTATGTCAAATATTGAGCAAGTTAGATTTGTAAACTCTGGTACAGAAGCTACTATGAGTGCTATCCGTTTAGCTAGAGCATATACAAAAAAAGATAAAATCATCAAGTTTGAAGGGTGCTATCATGGTCATGCTGATGAATTTCTTGTGGCTGCCGGCTCGGGAGCATTATCATTAGGTGAACCAAATTCTCCAGGTGTACCAAAAGATGTTGTAAAAGATACATTAGTTGCTAGTTTTAATGATATAAATTCTGTGAAAGACTTATTCAAAAAACATGGAAATAGTATTGCCTGTATTATTGTTGAGCCAGTAGCAGGCAATATGAACCTTATTATGCCATATAAAGACTTTCTAACCGAATTGAGAAAACTATGTGATGAATATGGTAGCTTACTCGTTTTTGATGAAGTTATGACAGGATTTAGAGTTGCTTTAAAAGGTGCTCAAGACTTATATAACATAAAACCTGATCTTACTACCTTAGGGAAAGTAATAGGTGGTGGAATGCCTGTAGGTGCATTTGGTGGTAAGAAAGAAATTATGCAATTAATTTCACCAGCGGGATCTGTTTATCAAGCAGGCACATTATCTGGAAATCCTATAGCTATGAAAGCTGGTTTAAAAACTTTAGAAAAAATAACTGAACTTGGTTTTTATGAAGAATTAACTAAGAAAACAATAACTTTAGTTGATGGTTTGAATAGTGTTGCAAAAGCTAAGAACTTTCCTTTTCATGCCAAAGCTTTAGGTAGTATGTTTGGTTTATTTTTTTGTGATAGTAATATAGAAATAAATAGTTTCTCTGATTTAGCTAAATGTGATATAAAAATGTTTAATAAATTTTTTGCATATATGCTAGATAATGGAGTATATTTTGCTCCATCTGCATATGAAGCAGGATTTATGTCTATAGCTCATACTGATGAAGATATCCAAAAAACTATAAACATAGCAGAAAAATTCTTTGCAAAATAACTTTATCTAAACTAATGAATCATCCTCATAAGTAACACTTCTTAGCAATTTAATTATCCGAAGTAAATTTAGTAATATATAAAAAAAACTACTTAATAAAACAATTGATAGAAATTGATTTAATAAAAAAGATTCTTTAACTATATTCGCAGATTTATCAAAAACTACTGTTAATAAATATATACAGATATTTACTGTTAATAACTTTGAAAAAACAAAACTAATATAATTTTTACAGATCAGATTATTCTTAAAATAAAATATATCTTGAGTTATTGATATTTTTTTAGATAGAAAAGAATTTCCAGAAGTATGTATAGTTATAAAAGTTACAAAAAATATTGAAATACTTATTGGCAAAAACTTTTGTATACTTTCAACAAGATTTAAATACATTAATTGTCCATGATAAAGATACATATATAAAGATGTTAAGAAAATATTTACAAGAAAAGGTAAAAAGAAATTTGTTAAGATATTTTGTTTGCTTAACATATTTTTTAGAATTAGGAAGAAACTTAATCAATCTTCAACTTGATCAGCGGCTTTTTCCATTGGTCCACGAGGATCTATAGCATCTTTAGCATCTTGTGCTTTATCTGCTACAGCATCACCAGCATTATCTAAAGCATCCCCAGCTTTTTCAGTTGGGCTTCTTGGATCCATTGCATCTGCAGCATCACTAGTTTTGTCAGAAACATAACCAGCTGCCTTAGAAGCTCCTTCTTTAGTAGAATCCCATGCATCTGAAGATGTATCTGCTATTGCATCTCCCGCATCAGAGGCTCCTTCTTTAGTAGCTTGCCATGCATCTGATGATTTATTTGCTACAGCATTTCCTGTACTAGAAGCAGCATCTGCTATATTGCTTCCGGCATTATCCATGCTTTCACCAGCATCTGAAAGGTTTCCTGCAAAAACTACAGGTGATACCAAAGTTGATAATAAAATCGTTAAAGCTATTTTCTTTTTATTTTTAGTAAACATATTATTTTCTCCTCATTTCTTATTTAAACTCTTTTCCAAATTCTTTTGCTTGTTTTTCTGCTTCTTCTTTCGCTATTCCATATTTAGCTTGTAAATGTGCCGCAAATTTTTCTACATTCGCTTTTGTTTCTAACTCTTTATCATCTTTAATTTCAGCATACTTTTTTTTCATAGTAGCGACAAATTCATTCCATCTGCCCTTTACTGTTTCTTTATTCATTTTTGACTCCTTATGTTGTCAGTTCATGGTCGAGTATAAGTGCCGCAAAAAATAATGTCAACTTTATTTGCCAAAAAGTGACAACTAATTTTGATAAAAAATGTCAAAAATAAAATATAGTATATCTTGTGGAGTTTAATATAATTAATAAATATTATTATGCTTAAGTTGTGTGTACTAATTGCAAAGGTTATAACTCTAACCTATAATTTATCAAAGACATTTTAAGTACTATTTTACTTACTTATTAAAATAAAGGAGATCATTGTGTCATCATTAATTCAGAAAGTAGTTTCAAGACAAATTTTAGATTCTAGAGGAAATCCAACAGTTGAAGTTGATGTAATATTAGAAAGTGGTGCTTTTGGTAGAGCGGCTGTGCCATCGGGAGCATCTACTGGTATTAGAGAAGCTTTAGAGTTAAGAGATGGTAATAAAGATATTTATTTAGGCAAAAGTGTTTATAAAGCTGTAGAAAATGTTAATACAAAGATAGCTCAAGCAATAAAAGGTATTGATGCTTTAGATCAAAGATTAGTTGATAAAACTATGATCGAATTAGATGGGACAGAAAATAAAAGAGAGCTTGGAGCAAACGCTATTTTGGGAGTTTCTTTAGCTACAGCTAGAGCAGCAGCATCTCATTTGAGAAAACCATTTTATCGTTATTTAATGGATGTAAAAGAGTATTTAATGCCTGTTCCTATGATGAACGTTATAAATGGTGGTGCTCATGCTGATAACAATGTTGATATGCAAGAGTTTATGATTGTACCAGCAGGGTTTGATACTTTTTCAGAAGCTTTAAGATGTGGTACGGAGGTTTTTCATACACTTAAAAAAGTTCTTATAGAAGATGGCTACACAGTAGCAGGAGTCGGTGATGAGGGTGGTTATGCTCCAAATTTACCATCAAACGAATCTGCTATTGAAGCTATTTTAAAAGCTATTACAAAAGCTGGATATGAGCCAGGTAAACATGTATTTATCGCACTAGATCCTGCTAGTAGTGAATTCTACAAGGATGGTAGATATGAGCTAAAATCAGAGAACAAATCTCTTACTTCAGAAGAAATGGTAAACTATTATGCTGAATGGGTAGAGAAATATCCTATCGTTTCTATAGAAGATGGATTAGCAGAGGAAGACTGGAATGGTTGGAAACTTTTAACTGAAAAATTAGGTGACAAAGTTCAATTAGTTGGCGATGACTTATTTGTAACTAATGCAAGTATTCTAGCTCAAGGAATAGAAAAGGGTGTTGCTAATTCTATTCTAGTTAAATTAAATCAAATTGGATCATTGACTGAAACATTTGAAACTATGGCTATGGCTGGTCAAGCTGGTTATACTTGTGTTGTTTCTCATCGCTCAGGTGAGACTTCTGATACTATAATAGCTGATTTAGCAGTAGCTACTTGTTCAGGTCAAATTAAAACTGGTTCTTTATGCAGATCTGATCGTATTTCTAAATATAATCAGCTTTTAAGAATAGAGGAAGAACTTGGTGAGAATGCTATCTATCCAGGAATAAAAGCTTTTGTATTTGCTTCAGCTCAAGAAGATGAGAATAACCATGTAAATGAAGAAGTAAAAGAGACAATTGTAAAAGAAACAGAAAACGTTGTTATAAGTGTAGAAGAATAATATTTAAATGAAGGTAAAAACAAATACTCCTTTTTATGCTTTTATAACAGTAGTTATTTTACTAATAGTTTCTTTACAATATAGCTTCTGGTTTAGTGATACAGGATATTTGAAGCTTAAAAGCTTGAGATCTAAAGTTGTTGAAGAAAAACAAGAGATTACTAATAAGGAATTAAATAATCAAAAGCTATATTCTGAAGTAGTTTCGCTAAGAGATAATAACAATGTTTTAGAAAACTTAGCTAGAGAAAATCTTGGATACATTAAAAAAGGAGAAGTTTTTTATAGTGTCGAGTAACCCTAAAAAAATATTAATTATTCCAGCTGCAGGCATTGGCTCGAGGATGGAATTAGATCTGCCAAAACAATATCTTAAACTAAGTAATAATAAAACCATTCTTGATAATACAATCTTAGCTCTTTTGAAAGAACCATTTTTTGATCTAGTAATAATTTCTTTAAGTGATAAAGATAAATACTGGATTGAATCAGAGTTTGCAAATCATTCACTTGTAAAAACTTGTATTGGTGGAAAGACAAGATTTCACAGCGTTTATAATGCTCTTAGCTTTATAAAAGATAGTACTGATAAAGAAGATTGGATATTTGTTCATGATGCTGCTAGACCTTGTATAAATATAGAAAATGTTAAGAAACTCTTTAAAGAAGTATCTAACTCTAATGTTAACTCAAATTCTGGAATATTAGCTGTTAAAGCATTTGAAACAGTAAAAGAATGTACAAATAGTCAAATTACTAAAACTTTAAATAGAGAGAATATTTGGTTGGCTCAGACTCCTCAATTATCAAAATATGGAGAACTATTAAAGGCATTTAATTATTGTTCTAATAATAATTTAGTAAACAGTGTTACAGATGAGGCTTCTGCTTTAGAATTATATGGTGATAATCCAATAATTGTAGAAGGTTTGAGAAGTAATATTAAGGTAACAAAACAAGAAGATATTGAGTTTGTTGAATTTTTCTTGTATCAAAATAATAAGAGTTAATTACCAAGCAGCAATAGCGGCACCATTTGGATAAAGTCCATCAACTAGTTTTATCATTTCATCATTATTATAAGCTTTAACATAATCTTGAAGTTTTGGATTATTTTTTTGACTCTTTTGTACAGCGATAATATTCGCAAAAGGAGAATCTTTAGGTTCAATAAATAATGCATCTTTAAGACTTAAGCCAGCTTTAGCTAAGTAATCATTATTAATTACTGCTATATCAACATCTTGAAGATTATTAGGGATTTGATCAGCTTGTAAAGGAATGATCTTAAGATGTTTATTATTTGTTACAACGCTATTAGGTGTTGCATTCCATTTAACATCTTTCTTCAATTTAATAAGACCAGCATCTTCTAGGATCATTAGAGCTCTTCCCTGGTTTGTTGGATCATTTGGGATAGCTACAGTTGCTCCATCTTTTAATTGATCTAAACTATCTATTTTTTTAGAAAAAACTCCCATAGGATATAAAAAAGTCTTCCCAATATAAGTTAAGTCATAGCCAAATTGTTTTATTTGATCTTCTAAGAAAGGAATGTGTTGAAAAACATTTATCTGAATTTCACCATCATTTAATGCTCTGTTTGGAATATTATAATCACCAAAAGTTACTAGTTTTACATCTAAACCATACTTTTCTTTAGCAATCTTTTTACTTAATTGCATTATCTTATCTTGAGGTGGACTAGTTACATAACCTACAGTAATTTCATTTGTGTTAACTTTACTATTGTTATAATAGATTTGAATACCGCTACCTAAAATTAATATAGCTGTAACAATCCATAAACTAGTTAATCTTTTTGTCGCAACCAAGTAGTTACCGTATGATTGGCAAAGTTGTACAAGAATAACTAGCATTATTACCCCTCCGAAAAGAAGAGTGTAGTTGCTATAGTTATAACCTTTAAAGTAAGTTAAGTCACCAAGACCTCCGCCACCAACAATGCCAGCCATAGCGGAGAAACCTATTAATGAAATACATGTTAATGTAGCAGCATCTATCAATAAACTTTTAGATTCAGGCAAAAGTACTTTAAAAATTATTTGAAATTTTGTAGCTCCCATTGCTGTAGCTGCTTCTATAAGTCCTTTATCAACCTCTTTTAGAGAAGACTCTGTTAATCTAGCATAGAATGGAAGGGCAGCAATTGCTAAAGGTACTATTGATGCAGTAGTTCCAATAGTAGTTCCAACGATAATCCTAGTTATAGGATAAAGTAAAATTAGAAGTATAATATAAGGAATACTTCTAGTAATGTTTATTACTATACCAATAGTTTTATTAGAACCCCTTATAAATATGTTCTTACTATCTTTTGTAATATATAAAACTATACCCAGTGCAATACCTCCAATAACTGCTACAAGCGTAGCAATGAAAACCATAAATATAGTTTCCCAAGTCGCACCAATTATTAAATTTAGCTCAGTAAGGTTAGATGTTATCTGTTGATGCATAGCCCAGTACCTTTAAGTTTACTTCTTGAGTAGATAAGAATTTTAATGCTTCTTCCCAGTCTTTTCTTTCTCCAGTTATATGACAAATTGCTATTCCTACAATTTGATCATGAATTCTTTCTATGTTTGCTTGGATAATACTAGCATTCGCATTAAATTTTTTAGATATTTGTGAAATAATAGGTGCTTTACCTTTTAAGCCATAAAATGTAAGTCTTACTAAAGGAAAGAGATTATCATGAGAGTAAGGATTATCATGCAGTTTAGATAATAAATAATTTGGTATCTTTGTATTAATACTTGTTTCAACAAAAGCTCTTGTAACATCTGCTTTTGGATTTAAGAAGATATTAATAGTATCTCCAAGTTCTACTATTTTCCCTTTATCTATAATGGCGACTCTATCACAAATATTTTTAACCACATCCATTTCGTGTGTGATAAGTACAATCGTTAAGTTTAATTCTCTATTTAATTTCTTTAATAGTCTAAGAATTTGCTTAGTTGACGTTGGATCTAATGCAGAAGTTGCTTCATCCGAAAGTAGAACTAAAGGATTTAATGCTAAAGCTCTGGCAATAGCAACTTTTTGCTTTTGCCCACCACTTAGTTCATTAGGGTAAGCATTTGCTTTACCTGGCAACTCAACTAAGTCAAGTAGCTCTAAAACTCTCTTTTTTATATTTGGTTTACTATATCCTTGAATTTCCAAAGGTAATGCTACATTTTCAAAAACATTTCTTGAGGACAATAGATTAAAATGTTGAAAAATCATTCCAAGATTTTTTCTAAAAGCTCTTAAAGCTTTTGGATTTTTCTTAGTAATATCTTCATCTGCAACAAACACTGTGCCATCAGAAGGTTCTTCGAGTAGATTTAAACAACGAAGTAAAGAGCTCTTTCCAGCGCCACTATGTCCAATAATACCAAATATCTCTCCTTTCTTGACTTCCAAATTTATATTATCAAGAACCAGGTTTGATACTCCATTGGTTATATATTCTTTTTTTAAGTTTTCTACTCTTATCATTCTATAGGCCTTCTATTTAATTTTTGGCTTTTGCCTTGTCACCAATTTTACTTTCTTCACCTTTGATTAATCTCTGTATATTACCTTTATGTTTTATAATCACAATAAGGGCTATTATTATAAAAGGAATAGCAACTTTAAAACTTGCTAGAAATATTACAGATAAGCATGAAATAGTGGTTGCTATTAGAGCTGAAAGAGAAGAATATTTTGTAATTTTAGCTACTAAAACCCATGTTATTACAAAAATTAATCCTACTATCCAACAAAAACCAAATAATGTTCCTATTAAAGTAGCAACACCTTTACCACCTTTAAACCCAAAGAAAATTGGAAAGATATGTCCTAAAACAGCATATAGTGCAACAAAGGCTACTATAAATTCACTACTGCTATAAATGTTAGCTACAACTACTGGAACAAGACCTTTAAGCAAATCAAATAATAAAGTCAAAGCTGCAGGAACTTTCCCACCAATTCTTAAAACATTTGTTGTACCAGGATTCCCAGAACCTACTGATTTAGGAGAAGGAAGCCTAAATAAATAACATATAATAATAGCACTATTAATAGACCCCAATAGGTAAGCAAATATTAATAATGAAAAATTTACTAAATCCATTTTTATTACTCCTGTTATAAAAAATATTCATTTAAATATAAATTTTAGGATAAATAATACTATTTCCTAGAGATATAGACTAGCTATTTTTATTGCTATTAGAGAGTTATTTTTATAGCATAGTAAGCTGCAATAGTTAGTACTAATTTTAAAATATAGATATTTATAATATGAGTGTAATGAAATTTAAAATATTAAATAAGCAAAATAAAGCGAGAAGGGGGAGCATCAGTTTTCCAAGAGGCGATATTCAAACTCCAGCTTTTATGCCTGTTGGCACTTATGGAGCAGTTAAGTCCATGTCTCCTATAGAATTAAAAGAATTGGGCGCTGAGATAATATTAGGTAACACATTTCATCTATGGCTAAGACCAGGAACAGATATTGTGAAAAAGCATGGTGACTTACATGATTTTATAGGCTGGGACAAGCCTATCTTAACAGACTCTGGTGGTTTCCAAGTATTTAGCCTCGGTAAAATGAGAAAGCTTACAGAAGAAGGAGTAACTTTTAGCTCTCCTATAAATGGAGCAAAAGTTTTTTTATCTCCAGAAATTTCTATGCAAGTTCAGAGAGATCTAGGCTCAGATATTGTAATGTGTTTTGATGAATGTACACCATATCCAGCAACAGAAAAAGAAGCTAAAGACTCTATGGAGCTATCGATGCGTTGGGCAAAGAGATCTAAAGATGCTCACGGAGATAATCCATCTGCATTATTTGGCATTGTCCAAGGTGGTATGTATGAGCATTTACGTGATGAGTCATTAGCAGCATTAAAAGAAATTGATTTTGATGGTTATGCTATAGGAGGTTTGTCTGTTGGTGAACCTAAAGAGGATATGATTAGAGTTTTAGATCATATAGCTTATAAATTACCAGAAGATAAACCAAGATATTTAATGGGAGTTGGTACTCCTAAAGACTTGGTTGAAGCTGTGCATAGAGGCATAGATATGTTTGACTGTGTTATGCCCTCACGAAATGCTAGGAATGGTCATTTATTTACAAGTGATGGAGTAATTAGAATTCGAAACTCTAAGTATAAAGAGGACACATCTCCTTTAGACAAAAACTGTGATTGTTATACTTGTAAAAACTTTTCAAAGAGCTATTTACATCACTTAGACAAAACTAAAGAGATACTTGGTGCAAGACTAAATACTATTCATAACTTACATTACTACCAAAAGCTAATGCAAAATATAAGAAAAGCTATAGAAGAAGAAAGGTTTGAAAACTTTTATAAAGACTTTATAGCAAGCTACAAGTAATAGTATTTGATAATACCATGTGTGTAATGTAAAATTTTGTCGTTTAATTATAAAAATAATAATGTATTTAAATTAGGGAGTAACTTAATAATGAAAAAAATAATTCTATCTTTAGCAGCGATTACTTTATTTAGCTCAACATCTTTCGCAGCTGATACTGCAGGTAGTCAAGCAGGCAGTCCATTAGCTTCTATATTGATGCTAGTAGTTTTCTTTGCAATCTTTTGGTTCCTTTTAATTAGACCTCAACAAAAGAAAAATAAAGAACTTCGTAAAATGTTATCTGAATTAACTAAAGGTGATGAAGTTCTTACTAGTGGCGGAATAGTTGGAAAAATTGTTAAATTAGGTGATACTTTTGTTGATTTAGAAATTGCTGATAATTTAACTGTTAAAGTTCAAAGAAATGCTATAGGCAATGTTTTACCAAAAGGTACTTTAAAAGCATAATTTATTAATTATATAAAATTCTTCATTTTATCTTTTTTATTGTTTGAAGGAATCCTCCATGGCAAAACATAAAACTCTTCCAGTGAATCAATTTCCATTATGGAAAAATTTATTAATAGTATTCATATTAGCATTGTCTTTATTCTATGCTTTACCAAATGTATTTGGTAAAAATCCAGCCTTGCAGGTTTCAGAGAAAGATTCAAATGTTACAGAACAAACCTTGTCTAAAGTAGAAGACATTCTAAAAAAAGATAAAATAGTTTATGAAAAAACATATATTGCTGATAATGAAAGTAATATTTCTATAGTATTTAATAATGTTGATGATCAACTATCAGCTAAAAAAGCTCTTAAAGACGAGTTAGGCGCTAATTATGTAATAGCTATGAATATGCTATCTAATTCTCCAGCATGGTTAACAGCATTAGGTGCTTCTCCAATGAATCTTGGTCTAGATTTAAGAGGTGGTATATACCTAATGTTAGAAGCAGATACGCAATCAGCAGTTAATGCTCAGTTAGACAACTCACTGAATATAGTTTTAAACTATCTTAAAGAAAAAAATATTTCTGTTAGTAATAGTAAAAAAGCTGAAGAAAAAGGAAATGCTGTAGATGTTCCCAAAAGCTATACACAAAATGGCTATTTTTCTGTTACGTTGGCTAATAACAATGATGCTCAATCTTTGGTTGATTACTTAAAAAATGATTATAAAAAGAATCAAGATTATCAAATAGCATATATGGTTAAAGGAAAAACAGTATATGTAACTTTTGATAGCGCAAAGATTTTACAACTTCAGCAGGATGCTATATCTCAAGTTGTTACAGTAATGAGAAATAGAGTTAATGCTTTAGGTGTTTCAGAGGCTTCTGTTGCTCAGGCAGGACAAAATAGAGTAGTCATAGAAATTCCAGGATTACAAGATGCTACACAAGCTAAACAAATTCTTGGTGGAACATCTACGGCTAATTTTTATTTAGTTCAACCTGTTACTAATAGATTAGCGACTGAAGAGCAAGGCTATAAAGTATATGAACTAGATAATGATAGCAGAGGATATAAGAGTTACTATAGCTTAAAAGGTCTACCAGTTGCTGGAGGTGCAGATATTATTAATGCTAATCCTGGAGTTGATCAACAAACAGGTCTACCAATTGTGAAAGTTGAACTAAGCCGTACAGCTGCGAGTCATTTTAGAGAGATGACTTCTAAGAATATTGGCAACCCTATGGGTGTTATGCTCGTAAACATAACTTACGATAAAGTTAAGAATAAAGATGGAAGTGATAAAACAGTTATAGATAAAACTGAAAAATTAATAAACGTTGCAACCATTCAATCTGCTTTAGGCTCACATTTTCAAATAACTGGTCTTGGACAAAAAGAGGCTAATAATCTAGCGTTAATGATTCGTTCTGGTGCATTACAAGTTCCAGTACATATTGTTCAAGAACAACAAATTGGTCCAAGTCTTGGTAAAGATAATATTGAAAAAGGTATGATTTCTATCGTTGCAGCATTAGTTGCAGTTATAGTTTTTATACTTATTTATTATAGAGTCTTTGGAATTATTGCAAATATTGCTTTAGTACTTAATCTATTAATGATTGTAGCAGTTATGTCAATTATTCCAGGAGCAACTTTAACTCTTCCAGGAATAGCTGGTATAGTTCTAAACCTTGGTATGTCTATAGATGGTAACGTTCTTATTTTTGAAAGGATTAGAGAAGAGATAAGAGCAGGAATGCCAAGACAGTCTGCTATACATATTGGTTATGAAAAAGCATTTACAACTATTGTTGACTCAAACATCACTACATTGATAGTCGCTGTAATCCTTTTCTTCATAGGTGCTGGTGCTGTTAAAGGATTCGCTATAACTCTGATGATAGGTATTGTAACTTCTATGTTTACTGCCGTTACAGTTTCAAGAGCTATGACAAACTTTGTTTATGGTAAGAGAAAGAAATTAGAAAAAATCTCTATAGGTATATAAGAGGCTGGATTAAGAATGGAATTTTTTAAGAAAAAAACACAAATAGATTTCCTTGGAATAAAAAAATATACAACAGCTTTTTCAGCTATATTAATTATATTATCTTTGTTCTTTATTTTTACAAAAGGACTTAATTTGGGGCTAGATTTTACAGGTGGTTACCAAATGCAAGTTCATTTAAATAAATCACAAACTGCTGGTGAACTAACTTTTGAACTGGATAAGATTGGGTATAAAAATTCTAATATTACAACTTTTGGTGAGAATAATGGTTTTCTAATTAAACTTCCTCCTCAAGAAAGTAAAGCAAGTTCAGATAGTATTGAAACTATTCAACAGGAAATGAAAGCTAACATTGAGAAAGCAATCAATGGAGATGTTCAGAGTATAAATTATATTGGTCCACAAGTTGGTAAAGAGCTAGCAAGCAACGGAATTTTAGCAATACTTTTAGCACTTATATGTATTTTAATTTATATAAGCGCTAGGTTTGAAATGAAATTTGGAATAAGTGCATGTTTAGCTTTATTACATGACCCTATAGTTATTTTAGGAGTTTTTGCAGCATTCCAATTAGAGTTTGATTTAACTGTATTAGCAGCTATATTAGCTGTTATAGGCTACTCACTAAATGATACAGTTGTTATTTATGATAGGGTTAGAGAGAACTTTAGAAAAATGCGTAAAGCTTCTGTAACAGAAGTTGTTAATAGTGCTATCAATGATACATTATCACGTACAATTTTGACTTCAGGGCTTACTATGCTAGTAGTAGTTATCCTGTATTTGTTTGGTGGGGCATCTGTTCATAACTTTTCATTAGCTCTTATCTTAGGTATTATTGTTGGAACTTATTCTTCTATATACGTTGCCGGTGTAATTGCCGTTGCTTTGGGTCTTAATAGAGAATCTTTATTACCAAAACAAATTTCAAAAAATCTAGAAGATATCTAAGGTTTTTCCCTATATAAAGCATATTAAATAATGTATAATTCCCTTAGAAGATCTATATTTGGAGAAAGTATAGGTCAAATTCAATATTTATGAGTTATATGGTAGGGGATATCGTGAAAAAAATAATTAGTTTTTCTTTAATGCTAGTTGCTTTAGTGTGTAGTTATGGTTTTGCAAGCTCTAATGTAGCTGAAGATAGCAGTTGTAAAGATGATAAAAAACATAAAGAAATTTATGTAAATATTTATGCTAAAAACTCTAATGATGCTGAAGTAGTAAGTAAGTTATTACCAAAATCAGATACAAACTATACAGTTTTCTATTGTACAGAAAATAGCTGGTGTGAAATTGTAAATCAAGAAAATGGAAACACTGGTTGGATTAATATGGAAGAGCTTAAGAAGGCTGAAGAAGCTTATATGAAACAAAATCAAAAGAAGATAATGTTTCAAAAAATGATAAGTCATATGCATTCACAAGATAAAAGAATAGAGCAATTAGAAATACAAATTGTTAATATGCAAAAAGAACTTGTTTCTATATTGCAAGCGCAACAACAACAAATAAATAGATTAAGTCAGGGGCGCTATTAATATTAATTCTATAAATATCTTACTTCTCAAAGGTTAAACAATGAGCAGTGATAAAAAATTTTTACCCGTTAAAACAAAGACTCTACCTGTAGTATCAGATAATAATTTATCAGGCTACTTAAGTTATATTAACAAGCTTCCTATTTTATCTGAAAAAGAAGAATATGAATTAGCTCAAAAGTATAGGCATGAAAAAGATATTGATGCCGCACAAAAACTAGTTTTGGCTCATTTAAGATTTGTTGCCAAAATTGCTAGAAGCTTTTCAGGTTATGGACTATCAACAGCAGATTTGATCCAAGAAGGAAATATTGGATTAATGAAGGCGGTAAGTAAATTTGATCCAGATCAAGGAGTTAGGCTAGTTTCATTTGCAGTTCATTGGATAAAAGCTGAAATGCATGATTATGTGCTTAAAAATTGGAAGATAGTTAAAGTTGCAACAACTAAGTCACAAAGAAAGCTATTTTTTAATCTAAGAAGCAGTAAAGATAAACTAGGCTGGTTAAATAATCAAGACGTGAAAGAAATAGCTGAAGAACTTGGAGTAAAAGAAGAAACAGTTATTGAGATGGAAAAAAGAATGTGTCAAGGTGACACTAGTTTAGACTTACCATATCAAAATGATGATGGACAAGAGAATAATCAAGAAAGTTTGTATCTAGAAGATAAATCATCAAATATTGAACATCAGATTGTACAGCAAGATTATTATGATAATTTCAAAACTGTGATTAAAGATGTTCTTGGGGGATTTGATAGCCGAACTAAAGATATTATTCTATCTAGATATCTTATTGAGAAAAAAGCAACGCTACAAGATTTAGCAAAAAAATATAATATTTCAGCAGAAAGGGTTAGACAAATAGAAGAGGAAGCCTTAATAAAACTAAAAAAAGCTATTAAAAATCGGACTTAATTATATAGACTAATCTAAAACTAATTATGCTAATATAGTCATATAACTTTTAGTACTAATATTAAAATGAAAAATTTTATACCTATATCAAATAGTAATATAAATAAAAAAGTACATTTAGATGGTTCAAAGAGTATTTCAAATAGAGTATTAATTATTGCAGCTATGGCTAATGGAGTTTCACAGATAAAAAATCTCCCTAATAGTGCTGATGTTCTAGCATGTGTTAATGCTTTAAAAGAGTTTGGATTTAATGTTGAACATTCTCAAGAAAGAAAAACTTTAAAAATAGAAGGATTAGCTGGGAGTTTTCAAAATAAAGATGCAAAAATATTTTGTAATGAATCTGGTACTTTGACTAGGTTTATTACTCCAATGTGCGCAGTACAGAAATCTGGTAATTATTATATTTACGCAACAAAAAGAATGATGGAAAGGCCCATGTCTGATCAGCTAAGTGCTTTAGTAGAACTTGGAATGAATGTCAGCTATGAACATCATGAATTGTCTTTACCAATGACTATCCATGCTAATGGACTACTTGGTGGTAAGATTAAGATTGATGGTGCTAAAAGTAGTCAGTTTGCTTCAGGGTTATTAATGGCTGGGGCATATATGGACAAAGGATTAGAGTTAGAATCATTATCTGACCATAAGCAACCATATTTAGAAATGACAGCAAAAGTGATGGCAGAGTTTGGAGTAAAGGTTGCCGTAGATAGAAATGTTTATAAAATAGAGAAATCAACCTTTATAGCACAAAATGAATATGTAATAGAGCCTGATGTTTCAACAGCATCTTATTTTTGGGCAGTTGCTGCTATAACAAATTCTAAAGTCAAAGTAATGAATGTTTCTAAAAATTCCAAACAAGGAGATATAAAATTTGTAGAAGCATTAGAAGCAATGGGCTGTAAAGTTAATTATGAGAGTGATGGAATAGAAGTAATTGGCACAAATACTTTAAAAGGTATAAATATCGATATGAGAAACTTTTCAGATACTTTTATGACCTTATCAATTATAGCTTGTTTTGCTGATTCTGATACTCATATATCTGGTTTAACTCATACAAGAGGACAAGAGTCAGATAGGGTTGCCGCAATAGAAGAAGGGCTTAAAAAATTGGGAATTTATGTTGAAACTACTAAAGATACTATATTAATTTCTCCAGCTAGAAGTAAATTAAGAGCAGGTGAGGTTTATAGTCATAATGACCATAGAATAGCAATGTCCTTGGCTTTATTAGGCTTAAAACAAGAAGGAATAATTATAGATAAATCAGAAGCAGTATCAAAAACTTGTCCTGATTATTTTGAAAGGATGAGAGAGTTAATAGGCTAGTTTTATAAAATATTATGGCAAAGCAACAAGTAATTTTAAGAACTTTACAAAATAGATGGTATAAAAGAATACTTGTTATTTCAGCTAAGCAAGATAGCTATTTTGATAAACTTAAAGCATTAAATAAAGCTTTTGTCTCAGGTTTTATAACAGAAGAACCAATAAGAGGGTGTGTATTTGATATAGATGCATGGCCTTTTTCTTTAAAATATTTTGACCTAATAATATTAGATGACATTATTTTTACATATAAAAAACGATTTAAAGAAATTCTAGAGCAAGTACATTTTTGTTTAGCAGATGATGGAGATCTTGTTATTGTAAGTACAAAAGGGTGTTTTGCTGCTGAATTATTGCCTAAAGCTATATCGAATGGATTTATTAATGATAAATTGATTCCTATTAGTTGTAGCGATAATATTATTTTAAATAATATAAAAAAATTAACGACGCGAGAGTTTGTAGCTTTTTTCAAGAAAAGTAAACACTTTGATTTGGATTCTACTATAGTTTCCTCAGAAGTTACTGAGGCAGTAAAGATTTAAGAGAAAATTATTATGAGTGAGAATTGCGTTATAGCTTATACAGATGGAGCATGTAAAGGAAATCCTGGCGTAGGAGGCTGGGGAGCTTTGCTTATGTATAAAGGTAATGTAAAAGAGTTGTATGGTGCAGAGAAAGAAACTACTAATAATAGAATGGAACTTCTAGCAGCTATTAACACATTGAAAACATTAAAAAGAAGATGTGATATAACAATATATACAGATTCAAAATATTTACAGAATGGTATTTTAGAATGGATGCCTAACTGGATAAAAAATAATTGGAAAACCAAAGCTAATAAACCTGTAAAAAATAAAGATCTATGGGAAGAGCTAAGTAATTTAGTTAATTTACATAATGTGAAATGGTCCTGGGTTAAAGGACACAGTGGTGATGCTGGTAATGAAAGAGCAGATGCTTTAGCAAATAAAGCAATTGAAAAATTATTAAAATAGAAGGTTTTAAATGGAAAATTTAAGTCATAAAAAAATATTAATATTATATACAGGTGGAACTATTGGTATGGTTAGTACTGATAGAGGGTATGATGTTGAAGAAGGATATCTCACAAAAACAATTGATGGAATTCGGAATTTTTATGACTATAATATGCCTCAATTTGTTATTAAAGAGTATCCTGTACTTATAGACTCATCAAACATTAAGCCTAACAACTGGATCACTTTAGTATCTGATATTATTAAATACTATAATGATTATGATGGCTTTGTTATTTTACATGGTACAGATACATTAGCTTATACCGCATCCGTATTATCTTTTATGCTAGGAGAAATACAAAAGCCCGTTATAGTGACTGGATCACAAATACCTATTTCACAAATTAGATCTGATGCAACATTTAATATATTAAATAGTCTTATTTTTGCATGTAGTGATAAGATTAAAGAAGTATGTGTTTATTTTAATCATAAGCTAAGAAGAGGAAATAGAACAACAAAAGCAGATGCCACTGGTTTTGATGCTTTTCTTTCCCCAAACTATCCATCATTAGCATATGTTGGAATAGACCTAAATCTTAAAGAAAAAAGATTATGGACTCGTCAACCAGATTCTACTATAGCGTCTTTAGAAAGGAACTTGGAAATTCCTAAAATAGCTATGTTAAGTATTTTCCCAGGTATGGAGTATGATATTTTAGAAACAATTTTAGAACCACCTTTACAAGGCCTTATTTTAAAAACTTATGGTGCTGGGAATATGGCTAATGATCCTAGTGTTCATAAAATATTAGCTAAGGCTAATGATAGAGGGGTTGTTATTGTTAATTGTACTCAATGTATGTACGGAAGTGTGAAAATGAGTGCGTATAAAACCTCAAACGGATTAGTTGATGCTGGTGTTGTTTCTGGATATGATATGACAGATGAAGCAGCTCTTGGAAAACTATTTTATTTACTTAGTCGAAAAGAAACCTCTCAAAATGAAATAAAAAAAGCTTTTAATATAAGTTTGCAAGGAGAGGTTACTATTCCATAAGGTGTTTAAAAATTTGATTTTCTTAAAAACTATACTAAAATAGTATGGATTTTTTAAGCTTTAAAGAGGAGATTATGATGAGTGATATTAAAGAACTATTAGAAGGTAATAGAAAATGGGCAAAGAATATAAAAGAAGTTGACCCTGAATTTTTTAATACTTTATCAAAAGGCCAAGCTCCAGAATATTTATGGATAGGATGTTCTGATAGTAGAGTCCCTGCAAACCAAATATGTGGCTTAATACCTGGGGATGTTTTTGTTCATCGTAATGTAGCAAATATAGTTTCATTAACAGATCTGAATTGTCTTTCTGTACTTCAATATGCAGTAGAAGTTTTAAAAGTTAAAAAAATAATTGTCTGTGGACATTACTCTTGTGGTGGAGTAGAAACTATTGTTAAATGCAGACAGTTTGGGCTTATAGATAATTGGCTAACATCAATTCAGGAAATTAAAGAGAAAAATATAGAGCTTATAGAAAAAACTTTAGAACATTTAAAACATGATAAAGAGCTCTATGAAAGTGCTATGGTTGATATTATGTGTGAGCTAAATGCTTTACATCAAGCAATTAACTTATGTAAAACAACAGTTGTTAAAACTGCTTGGAATAAAGGGTTTAATTTTACTATTCATTCAGCTATTTATGGTATTAAGGATGGTAAACTTCATCAAATTAGTCAAGGTATTGGTTCAAGAGAAGAGATGAATATTGCGTATAAAGATGCAATCGAAGGAATAAGAGCTAGATACTTAGTTCTTTAAGATTCTACTAATCTATCAGATACAATCTCTTGAGCTTCACTAAATGTTGCACTTTCTGGTGTAACTATTGTAAATTGAGAAGTCTCTTCTTCTGAAGATTTAGGTCTAACACGTAATCTATAAAGAATATATAAAGATAGCAAAGTAGAAGCAATTCCTATTATAATGAAAAATCCTATACTTCCTATAACATCTGTAAATATAGAAATAATAATTGGACCCAATATCGATCCTAATCCATAAAATATTGTAATTAGACCAATTGCATTTAATATCTGATCTTCTTCTAAAAAATCACTAGAGTGACTTATTGCTAATGGATATATTACAAATGCTCCTCCGCCAAATAAAAACATAACTATTATAAGTATTGGTAACACATGATAAAAAATACATACTAGTAAAGAGGCGATTACAAGACTAATACTAACGATTAACATGACAAGTCTTCTATCAATCATATCCGATATTTTACCAATAGGTATTTGAAGTAACATTCCTCCTAATAAGGTAGTCATCATAATAATGGATACTATATTTTGATCATTTGATACATTTATTAAAAATAAAGGTAACATTGAATAAATAGATCCTAAAAGAATTCCTCCAGTAAATCCAGCAATCATTCCTAAAGGTACTGCTTTTATAATCTTCATAGGAGAATTTACTTCTTCAGAAGCTGGAGCTGGAGCTACTGTTTTTGTAAAGCACATAAAAATAATGGATACACTACATAAAGTAGAAACAAAACAGTATGCTAATAATAAATCACTAAAATGGAAATTTAGCATTAATTGGCTAAAAGCTTGAGTTCCATAATATATAAATAAATATATTGAAAAGATAGTCCCTCTGCTTTTTTTATCTGTAGATAATAAGCACCAACTTTCAACTATTACAAATAAGGCTGCCAAGGAATAACCACATATAAACCTTAAAATCATCCATACGACCATTCCTTTAAAGATACCTAATAGTAAAGTACTTATTGCCATTGCAGATGCAAATAAAGAAAATGCTCTAATATATCCTACTCTTACAATAGTATATTGAGAGAAATAGGGTCCAGCAGTTAAACCTAGAAAATATGCTGCCGAGATTATACCTATAGCTATATGAGAATGCCCCATACTATTAAGCTCTATTGTAGAAAAGGTTGTAAAGAAACCATTTCCAAAAGAAAGAACGCACATTGCAATTATTGGCGTTAGTAGCAGAAGTAAAGTCTTTTTCATTTCTATATAATGCAAGCTTGCATAATAAGTTAAATTATATAGAAACCTACTATATAAGTTAAGGGATGTTTATGAATAGTTTAATATTTCAGCTTTTTTAGAAAATATTTATTGAAATCATTCTCAAAAACATTATTTAACCTAGCTCCAGAACCAAGATGTAAGTCAGAGATTTTAGTATTTTTAATAAATTCAAATATATTTGATTCTTTAAGTCCAGCACCAGCAAGAAGCTGTATATTTGAGCCTAATAAAATATTTTTTGCTTTTATTAAATTATCTTTTCCATCTAATGCAGACTTATGATGTCCTGATGTAAGAATAGTTTTTATATCATATTTAGTTAATGTTTTTAGTGCTTTAAAATAGTCATGTGTTTCGTCTATAGCTCTATGGAAGGTTAGATCAAGATGTTCTTTTTTATCTATTATTATTTTTAACTTTTCTTCATCAATATCACCATTCTTATCTAAACATCCAAATACGATGCCATTAGCTTTAGTTTTTTTTATTTTTTCTAAGTCTTTTAACATTACGGACATATCTTCATTACTATAAGTAAAGCTATTAGCATGAGATCTAAGCATTACATTTACAGGAATGTTAACTGAGTTGCAAACTGATAAAATTATATCTATATTTGGAGTTAATCCACCAACTTTTAAATTCTCTACCAGCTCTATTCTATCAATATTTAATTTCTCAGCTTGTTGGGAATCTAAGGTATTAGTTGTTATAACTTCTATATACATACATTATTAACGTTTTCTTTTACTAATTGGAGAAGAAGCTTTCGTCCCATTAGTATTAGGTAGTAAAGTAGCTATTTGAGTAATCATATTATTTGTTACAGTAGTTTGTAAATTATCATAAACTCTATTAGCTTCAGCATTCTGAGCTAATTGCATACCAGAGTTACTTTGCCAATATTGTTGAGCACTTATAGTCTTATTAGGAATAATTTCTATTACTTTAATATTATCTTTATTGTCTTGCTCAGTATTATTGTCTTGCTCAGTATTATTGCTTTGCTCAGTATTATTGCTTTGCTCAGTATTATTGCTTTGCTCAGTATTATTGCTTTGCTCAGTATTATTGCTTTGCTCAGTATTATTGCTTTGTTCAGTATTATTGCTTTGTTCAGTATTTTCAACAGGTATGACTACATTATATGAGACCGTTAAGCTTAATAAATAAGTATTATTTGATGCTCCACCAACTACACTTGTTAATTGACTTCCTTTATTAACATTTTGTAAATTAATTACATATTGTGCATCTTTAGGATTATTAACTATTTGCGCTCTAGAACTTCTGAGTGTACGAATTAAGCTATTTGCATATTCATTAAAATTATTTGTATTAATGTAGAATTTTATACCTCTAATCTGTGGACCATCACCGCCGACACCTCTTGGATGAAAACCACAACTAATAAGTATGATTGACATAATAAAAACAGCTATAAGATTTTTAAGATAATTTTTTGTCATATTATTTTTCTTTATCCTTTACTTAGTTACAATATTCATCAATTTTTGAGGAACATAAATAATCTTAACAATATGTTTATCATTTATTGAATTTTTTATAGTATCTTGAGTTAAAACTTCTTTTTCTATTTCTTCTTTAGATAATGATGATGCTAATTCAAGTTTAGCTTTTACTTTACCATTTATTTGTACGACAAGTAAAAAATCATCTTTTTCTAATGCATCTTCATCAACTTTAGGAAATTCTGAGATTAATATATTTTCACCAAAATTTAATTCTTGCCATAATTGATGAGAAATATGTGGAGTAAACGGAGACATAACTCTTAAAAGTATAGATAAACCTTCTGCTTTAACATTCTCTGATAATGTATCATCATAATCATTTAAAGTATTTAATATTTTCATACATGCAGAAACTACAGTATTAAATTGACTTTTATCAAAATCAAAGATTGCTTGTTTTAAGTTTGAATATATTTCATAACGAGCTTTTTTATCAGATTTTGATAAATTATTTAAACTTATATTTGATGGTAATATATCTTTATTCATTTGGGCATAATTCCAAACTTTTCTTAAAAATTTATTAGCTCCTTCAACCCCTGTATCAGACCATTCTAAAGATTGTTCAGGAGGAGCAGCAAACATACTAAATAGTCTAACTGTATCTGCACCATACTTGTCTATAAGTTCTTGAGGATCTACAGTATTACCTTTTGATTTAGACATCTTTGCGCCATCTTTTAGAACCATGCCTTGTGTTAGAAGATTTGTAAATGGCTCACTACTAGTTACTAATCCTTCATCACGCATTAATTTATGGAAAAACCTAGCATATAAAAGATGCATAATAGCATGTTCAATTCCACCTATATATTTATCTACAGGTAGCCAATAATTTGCCTCGTTATCTAGCATTTTATTAGCAGTAGGGCAGGTATATCGGGCATAGTACCAAGATGATTCAAAAAAAGTATCAAAAGTATCTGTTTCACGAGTAGCTTTACTCCCACATTTTGGACAAGAAGTTTCTAGAAACTCTGACATGGTTTTAAGTGGAGAGCCAGCTTCTGTCAAGGTTACATTAGTAGGTAGCTTAACAGGTAGATTTTCTTCTTTTTCAGGGACAATTCCACAACTATCACAATGAACCATAGGAATAGGACAACCCCAATATCTCTGACGAGAAATGCCCCAATCATGGATTCTAAAGTTAGTCGTTTCATATCCTTTATTATTATCAAATAAATATTTTTTAATAGCTTGATAAGCTTTTTTAAAGTTTAGGTCATTAAACTCGCCAGAATTAATAAGAACGCCTTTTTCTGTGAAAGCTTCTTTTGTTAAGTCTATCTTTATATTCTTATCTTCTGATTCAATAACTTGCTTTAAATGAATATTATATTTCTGAGCAAATTCCCAATCTCTCTGATCATGAGCTGGTACAGACATAACTGCTCCAGTACCATATCCCATAAGTACAAAATTCGCTATCCAAACATCAACTTCTTCATTAGAAATAGGGTGAATAACTTTTAAAGAGGTCTTAATACCTTTCTTCTCTTGAGTGGAAAGATCAGCTTCCATAGTAGAAGTATGTCTGCAATCTTCTATAAAATTATTTATTTCTGAATTTATTTTTGCCTGCTCTAAAGCAAGAGGGTGCTCAGGAGCAATTGCTAAATAGCTAACCCCCATTAAAGTATCTGGTCTTGTAGTAAATACTTCTAAAACTTCATTAGAATCTTTTAGATTAAATTTAACAGTTAAGCCTTTAGATTTACCAATCCAATTTGTTTGCATAGTTTTTACAGCTTCAGGCCAGCCTTCAAGCTTTTGAATATCATTCAATAATTCATCTGCATAATCTGTAATTTTTAGAAACCATTGAGGAATCTCTTTTTTCTCAACTAAAGCACCAGATCTCCAACCACGACCATCAACAACTTGCTCATTCGCTAAGACTGTTTGATCAACAGGATCCCAGTTAACAACAGAGTTTTTACGATACGCTAAACCTTTTTTATAAAGTTGTATAAAGAACCATTGTTCCCATTTATAGTAATCTTCATCACAAGTAGCTATCTCTCTAGACCAATCAAAGCTAAATCCTAAAGAAGAAAGCTGATCTTTCATATGAGAAATATTGCTTTTTGTCCATTCATAAGGAGATTTTTTATGTTTTATCGCAGCGTTTTCTGCTGGTAATCCGAAAGCATCCCAACCCATAGGGTGAAGAACATTTTTGCCTTGCATAGTTTGATATCTTGCTATCACATCACCAATTGTATAGTTTCTGACATGTCCCATATGTAGTGTGCCACTAGGGTAGGGTAGCATAGATAAGCAATAGAATTTTTCTTTATCAGGGTTTTCTTTTGCTTCAAAACTTTTATTTTCTTGCCAATATTTTTGAGCTGCTTTTTCTATTTGACTAAAGTTATATTCATTCATTGGAAATATAAGAACCTATAATTGAAAATTTTATAAAAAATAAGTGGCTTAATTTTAAGCCAAAATAAACAAAATATCTAGTTTTCAGACATCCATGTTTCTAAAATGACACATGCCGCAATAGCATCAACTTTAATATGATTAACTTTTTTATTTTTTACGGCTTCTAATCGAGATCTTGCTTCACGAGTTGAGTATGCTTCATTTATTAAATGTATCTTTTTATCAGCATATCTTTCTTGAACAGCTCTAGAAAAAAGCTTTGCTTCTCTAGTTATATCTGTTTCAAAACCATAAGCATCTAATGGAAGACCTATAATAATATCACTTGGATTCCATTTTTTTATAACTTTATCAAGTTCATACCAATCTGGAGTTCCATCATAAGCAGGAACAGTGCCAACAGGGGATGCTGTGCGAGTTATCATTTGCCCACTAGCTATTCCTATTCTTGATTTGCCATAGTCTATAGCTAAAAGAGTATTAAACATCTTTTACCCATGACCTATATGATTAAATATTTTATCAAAATTAGCTAAGCTTAAACCAGATGCTTCAACATGATTTTCCCATTTGTCAGTATTTTCAAAATGAAACATGACTTTTTTATTTATTTTATTGGTAATAAGCCAATCATTAGCTTTGATTTCATCACTTAGTTGTTCTGATGTCCAACATGAGTAACCTAAAACTGGCAGAAAATATTCAGGCAAAATATTATTTGCAAGATCTTCTAATATATCTACAGAGGCTGTAATTGCTAATCCATCAGATAATTTGATAGTAGAATCATATTGATGTGTATTATGAACAGAATGCAATATAAGAATCTTATTTGGACTGATAGGTCCGCCCATATAAACAGGTTGCTCTAAAACTTCTTCAAAGGTATTAGAATAGTCAATCTTAAGCTCTTTAAAAACATCTCTCAAACATTCAGGCAAAGGTTTATTTACTATAAGACCCATAGCCCCGTATTTGTCATTTTGACATAAATATATAACAGATTCAGAAAAAACTAGATCATTTTTAATAAGAGGCGTAGCAACTAAAACTTCACTTTTGTGATTACTAAACATGCTATAATGAACCCCACAATTTAATTTTAAAAAAGCTTTATTATGATTAAAGCAAGTATAGGAATTATTCTAAATGAAGAACGCTCTAAAGTCTATCTAAGTTTAAGACAGGCACATCAGACATATTCTGGATTCTGGGAGTTTCCAGGGGGTAAAGTAGAAGAAAATGAAAGCTATGAAGAATGTATTAAAAGAGAGATTTTTGAAGAAGTAGGGATAATAGCTCAAGAATTAGAACTTCTAGAAAAAAAAGATTATATAAATAAATATAATATACATATTTTCTTAGAATTTTATCTTATAACAAAATATGAAGGTTTGCCTAAAGCTAAAGAAGGACAAAAATTAAAATTAGTAAATATTTATGATTTAAATAAATATAATATTTTGCCAGCAAGTGAAAGTGTTATAGAAAAGTTAATAAAATTAAACAAACAGATATAGGATAATTAAGTATTCAGAAATAGGGCTGGGATGTTTAAATTATTAAATATGTAATTTAACATAATATATATTATGCGAATACTGATGTAACTGGAATATAATTCCCATTACGTTGGTTTTACATACTTATCTATGTTAAAGTCTACCTAATATACTATCCTCTTTTTTGTTTATGAAACAAATTATAAAACTTTTTTTAATTTTAATATTATGTCAACAAGTTAGCTTTGCATCACTTAATAATATGGAGCAAAAAAAAACTTTAAGAAAAGATTTTTTCAATAATATAAGTCATATTTATTATGATGATAAAAAAACAGATAATGGATTTGATGGATTTAAAGTAGATATTTATAACTTATATATATGTGATAAAGATAATTTTTGTTATAAGCATAATATATCTTCAGGTGTTCCAACTGTAATAACTATTAATACAGTAAATACTAGCAATATGCATGAAATCACAGCAAAACTTTCCTATGATGAACTTAAGAAAATATACTTTACTGGTAACTTAAATACTGTAAAACTAATTTCTTCAAAATATATACAAGATTTACCTCCTATCGCCCTCCTTACTTCAAATAATGGAGAAATTGAAGGAATTGAAATTACGACAAAACAATCAAAAGATTATTCATATACATACTCAAGTGTTTTTACAGAAGACTTAGAAAAAACTAAAAAATGGGCTTTATTATTAAATTAGAGGGACATATGAGCAAAATTATTAAAAAAGTATTATATATTTCAGCTTTAGCTCTTTGTTTTAATAATTTAGCTATTGCGGGAACTTCTGAAGGAAATAAACATACTAAAATTTTTGAAAAATGCAGTAATCAGCTGAATTCTGAAATAATAAGAAAAGTTGCTAAACTTAATGAAATCTATGGTCAAGATAATAGTTTTCCATTTTATGTTAAAAATATAGTTTGTAGTGATAGAAATGGTAAAAAAGTTGAAATATCTGCTTTTAGAAATAATAAAAAATTCATTTATCTAATAATTTCAGTAAATGATAAGACATATTATGTAAATATTTTTAATTATTATAAGGGTGATTTTAATAAGTTAGCTAAAGTTACGATTGGTGATGGTTTTCCATGGAGTACACCTAAAAAAAGTGATTTTATATTTGTTGAAGTTGATCATTTGAGTAGTTTAGTAACTTCTCCAGAATATTATATTTTAGGGTCAAATGGGCAAGTTACATATTTTAATGGCCAATATACTTTAACCTATGCTGATTATGCTAAACAAGAGTTTTATATCTCTACAGCTTTTCTAGATATCTATACGTCTCCAGATTATATAGAAAATATGAAATATACTACAGGTTTCGATGATATGGATAATTTACAGTTAAAAAATGCACAAGGAGCTGTAAGTATAGAGCCACTGTTTGGCGGCGGTGGCTTAAAATTTATTCATAAGAAGGAAACTCAAGTATGTAGAGGTGCTGCTCCAGGTTCTAGCCCAGGGATATGTGTTTGGGGAACTAGGACTGAAGTAAAAGAATTGGAAAACTATGCTTACCTTTGTGGAACTGATAAATTAAGTATGTTTTTTAGCGCATCAAGATCTAGTTTTTGTAAGGCAGCTAAAAATTATGAATTTAACTTTGGTGATATAATAAATTAGCTAAAATCAACACCGCTATAATCATTAGCCCTCTCATTAGCCTTATAATAACTAGCGGGCTTATAATGTAAAAAAGACTCATTTATCATAGAGCCAAAAAAGCCATAAAGTTTAGAGTTATAGTCTGCAACAGCTTCATTATAATAGATTCTTGAGATGTTTATTCTATTCTCACTACCTTCTAGTTGAGACTGTAAAGTAATAAAATTATCACTAGATTTTAAATTTGGATACCTATCACTAACAGCTAATAATTCATTTATTGTATTATTTACATGCTGTTGTTTTTCAGCTAAAAAATTAACATTATCATGACCTACTGGTAGGGTAGAATATTCTTTAGATTTCGCTTGTTGTTGGATATTAGCTAAAGTTTCTTTTTCATGTTTAGCATACTGATTTACTATTTTAACTAAATTAGGTAGTAAATCCGCCCTTCTTTGTATAGCCGACTCAATATTTCCCATTTCTCTCATTACAGCCTGTTTACTATTAACTAAGCTGTTGTAGTTTACAATAGTTACTATACTAATCAACAAAATGATAACACCAAAGAAAGCTAGTAGCCCAATAAAAAGTGTTGAAAGTGAAATAGAAGTTTCTTTTTGTATTTTATTACTCATTTTGTAAATTTACCTTTTTCTTAAAAAGAAACCTTAGGTGGCTGATTTGCTTGTTTATCTGCTTGGAAATATGGCATTTCTTGATATTTTAACATAATAGCATTTACTATTTTGCCGAAGAAACTAAGTAAAAGACTGTTAAAGCTTTGAATAGCACTATTATAACGATCTCTTTTTATAGAGATTTCTGACTCAATTCCTGAGAGCTCTTGCTGTAAGCTTAGGAAATTTTGATCCGCTTTAAGATTTGGATAGTTTTCAGTAACAGCCATGAGTTTTGCCAAAGCTGAACTAAGCTGATTTTGATTATTTAAAAAGTCTTTTATTTGTTCAGGACTAGAAACTTTCGTTGCATATGATTGACTTCTAAGCTCTTGAACTTCTGTTAAGGTACTTTTCTCATGTGAGGCATAACCTTTGACAGTTTCTACAAGATTTGGAACAATATCTAGCCTTTTCTGTAAGCTTGATTCTATATCTGCCCAAGTTTGCAAGCCTATTTGTTTACTGTTAACAAGCTGATTATACATCGAGATAAAGGCTTTTATAATAAACAGAAGTATTACACCAAATATGATTATAAATAGTGAAAAAATGATAATTGATAAAAAAGAACTTGGTGTCATAATAAGTTTCTGAACCGACTAGTAATTATTAAATAATAGAGTATCGTAGTATCTTTTACAATGTTAGAGAGGTCTATTACCAACTACCACTAGCTCCACCACCTCTAGATGAGCCCCCTCCTCCTCGGAAACTGCCGCCACTACTTGAGCTACCGCCACTATAAGAGCCACCTCCACCACTATGATATGATGAGCTACTCTGACCATTTTTGCTAAAATCAAGCCTAGCTAGAAGAGCTGTATCAGTTGAGTTGATAGTAATGATTTCTCTAAACTTATGATTATTGGTTATTGTTGCAGTTTTTTCAATTTTCCAATTTTGGCTATTTTCTATATCTTCTTTAGCAATATTTACATTATATTCAGATACAAGAGGATAGTTATTATTAGCAAAAATATCGATAACTATAAATCTAAATGATATTTGATCTTCAGCTTGAGTAAACTCAATAAGAAAGTTAAATGTATTAAGCTTTGTTTTATGATATTCTGCATACTTTTTATTTATCATTTCAGCAGCTTCATCATAAGTAAGAGTAATATCTTTAAATTGCTCTAATGCGGCATTTAATGTGCTTGCATATTGATACCAAAGCTCAGAAAAATGTTTTTTATTTTTTAACCTATATATATTATTTACAATAAGGTTGCTTACTATTTTTAGCCTTCCAAAATTATTTCCAAATTCAATAGGAGATATTAAAGAGTTCATGTTATAAACATCTTTTTTTGCTTTTGCCATTAAAAGAAGAAAAATAAAACCTGCAACCACAGAGAAAATAACATCGAATATAGTATTAATAATGTTATTATTGAAAACCTTAAATATAGCAAGATTTATAATAATTATACAAGCAGCTACAGAAGCTAGAGACAATAAGTACAGTAGCTTTCCACCATATTCAGAGCCAGTGTATTTAGCATATACTCCAGCTACTTTAGCTAAGAACTTTTGGTAAAAATAAAAACTTATAGATAAAAGTATTAAAAAGAGTAGTATTAACAATACATAATAGCCAGCTTTATATTGGAGAGGTTTAGGAGCAAAACTAACGTTATTACCATCTAAAATGCTTTCGATTTTATCAATAGCTTCTAAACTTCCTTCATAATAATATCCATCTCTAAAATTCGGAGTTATAACATCATAAATAATACGACTGGATAGCGTATCAGTCAGATATGGCTCTAATTTTGTACCTATCTCTAATCTTACTTTTCTATTATCTTTTACTAATAGTAATAAAACTCCATTATCATGTCCTTCAACTCCTATTTTATTTTGATTAAATAATTTATTTGCATAAACTTCGAGAGATATATTAGAAGGTAGTTTCTTTATAGTGTAAATGACTATTTGATTAGTAGTTTTCTTTTCATAATTCTCTAGATTTTTTGCTAAAGAGTCTATTTGTGAAGTATTAAAAAAGCCTCCTTCATCTGTGACAAGATGTTTTATTGTTGGAGTTTTATAAAAAATATCATCAATATCAAAATTGTTAGCATAGGATGAGTGGTAAGAATTTTGGTCACTATCATTTTTAGAGATTAATTTTGAACCATCTAGTTTTAGAGTCATTTCATCTACAGCATCAACAATTCCTAGAGCACCCTCATTTTTCTTAAGACTTGGTTCAATAATTGTAGAGATAATTTCATCTGTAAAAGATTGAGGTAGCCATCCTGCTAAGAGAGGGCTTACTGTGATGCTAGCCAAATTCGAATCTTTAACAATTATTATCATAATTGTGTCTCTCTTCTTGATACGGCTCTTTTTGAAAACCATATTAGAATATTCTTCTAGAGAAAGATTGGCTGGCAAAGAATCTATAGTAAGTATTTTAAAGGATTCATCTTTTTGAAAGCTATTATGACTTAATATCCTCTTTAGAATATGTCGTTGTTGACTATTAAAAATATAAGCATTATCTGAAATAACCTCAAAAGTCATATCAGGAAGATCTTTTTCAGTTATTCCATACGGATAAAAATCTGGCGTTGGATTACTTTTATTAGAAACTACTAATGAGTTAGTTAATATACTGCCTAATTTATTCAAAGCATCAACCATACTTTTATAAACAAGGTTTTTACTTTGGTTATATTCTGTATAAAAAGCCATAGTTGTCCAGACAATATCACTTCTTGAAAGAAGATCATTATTAGCTTTTATAAAAAAAGAATCTGTAAAGAGGATTAATATACCTTTATCAGTATTAGAAAACTCCTGTTTGTATAAATCATTTAGATATTCATCAAGTTCATGTTTATTTGCTATTTTTAAGTCTTTTTTGGTGACTATTTTTATACTTATATTCTTTTTTTTATAATAACTTTTTAATGAAGAGCTAAGTATTGAAAATTGACCAGTTGAAAAAAGATTAGCATCATCAGTAACATAGCCTTTGCTTGTAGTTTCAAGCGCATTAGAAATTTGAGGGATACTAAAGATAAAGAAGATTATTAATAGAGTGTAAAAATAAGACGGTATGATTTTTTTCACTAAATTTAATTCTAGAAATAGTTTAATTTAAATTCTACATACTTGTTAACCATTTTAAAAACTTAAATAAATATACTTTTATAGTTTTTAATTAATTTTAGCTCCTCAATACTTTATAATTTTTAAAAGATTAGTGAAATAAATAAAATAACGTGTCAAACATAAAAAAAATATTTTTTTTACTCTTAGGATTTTCTGCTTTTAGTATATCCGATGCTAAACCAATTTCTTTAGCCATATCAAATGATGGCAAATATGCTGTCAGTTCAAATGATGACAAAAATGTTTATTTATATGACTTAGAGAATAAAACTGCTAAAAAAGTAAATAACAAAAAAACTAATCCTTATAGTGCTAACTTTATAGATAAAAGTGATGATTTTATTTATCAAGATATAGATGGCATTGTCTATATTATTGATGCAAAGACTCAGAAACTTATTAAGAAATTTGATACTAAATTTAAAACTAAAGGACCAAATAGTGTAAGTACAGATTTATCAATATACGTTGGCTCAAATGATCAGGGAAATATCGTTATTCAACAAATAAAAGAAAAAGATCCAATAAAATATACTTATGGTGGTAAAGATCAAACCATTTATAGTCCTTATGTTCCGATATTTACACCTGCTCAGGATAAAGTAATAGTAACTACAAGTGGTGGTGAACTTTGGATATTTGATATAAATGAAATCTTAAAAGAAGATGGTGCAAAACATCAAGTTACAATAGTTGAAAATATTGGTCAAACAATGAAAGATGTCGATCCAAATGGTAAACATGTATATGCCGTTGATCAGCAATATTCAGGAATAAAATATAATTTAGAAACAGGAGAGGTTTCAGATAAAGGGTTCTATTATCCAAAAAGTGTTGAGAATGTTTCATATATGCTCGACGGTAGTAAGAAAACTTCTTTCTTTAAAGGACTAACAAACTTTAAATTTATTGATAATGATAAAATTATAGCTACTCTTAAAGGGGTTAATCAGCCTTATCTTTTAGCAACTATATTTTCTCCGAGTAGATTTAATTGGGGACAAAAAAAGTTAGTTTTCTATTCAGATAAATACTTACCTTTAGTTAAAGCTCCTCTAGACTCTATGTTTGGCAATTATCAAAATGACAATGAAGCTTATCCTATAACTGGGGGATATAATATTCTTTTTGATACATCAGTAGAAACACATCGCTTAGTGATGGCGCAAGCTAATGGTGATGGTATTATGCTCTATAAATATATTCCAGAGATTGAAGAATTAAAATTAGAATGGGTTGGCGATACTCCTCTATAAATAAGATATTGCTCTTTTATATTAAGCTACTAAGATCTTCTATATTAGCATCATCTATATTATGAAATACATCTATAATATTTTGAGGAATTTTAGTTGGTCTACTTTTCTCTATATTTATCATTATCCAAAGAGTCTCTCCTTTACAGAGAAGTTTTTTGTCACTTTTCCTATATATAGAATATTTTCTTAAAGTAGAAATTTTTGTTAAATTTTCTACCCATGTGACAACTATAATTTCATCATTTAAAAAACCTTGAGACATATATTCTATATGATGTGTTTTTGCAAACCATGTTAATCCTAATGATTGTATTAGATCAAAAGTTCTATTATGTTTCACATGCTCCACAGCTGCATCTTGCATCCATTGTAAATATATAATGTTGTTTATATGTTTGTTTGGATCTATGTGTGCAGATGTTGCTTTAGTTGAGTATAGAAAATATTTTGAATCTTTCATATAAAGGATTTATTTTTTAATAAAAATAATAGAGATAAGTTTATATGAATATAGATAATAATAAAGGTCTAGTTATCTTCTTCTTTTGTTAGAGAAAATGTATTTGTAAATTTATGGTCAGAACTATCTGAAACAAATAATTCAAACTCTCCTGGCTCATACACAAATTCTAAATCATTATTATAAAATTTTAGATCTTCTGGAGAAATTACAAATTTTACCGTTTTAGTTTCACCCTTTTTCAAAAATATTTTCTTAAATCCTTTTAACTCTTTTACAGGCGGTGTTATCGAACGAACTTTTTGGTGGATATATAGTTGTACTACTTCGGCACCGTTATAGTTTCCAGTATTAGTTACCTCAGTGGTTATAACTAGTTTATCATTAGGTCCAATACTGTTTTTACTAAGTTCTGGTTTACTAATTTTAAAAGTTGTATAACTCAAACCATAACCAAATGGATAAAGTGGATCATTAGGTACATCTAAATAATTAGAATGGAACTTTTCAAACTTGCCATCATCTTTACTTAAGGGTCTACCAGTATTTTTATGATTATAGTAGATAGGTATTTGACCAACATCTCTTGGCCATGACATTGTTAATTTACCAGATGGGTTTACATCACCAAATAATACATCTGCTATAGATAGACCAGCTTCACTTCCTGGGAACCAAACATTTAAAATAGCAGGTACTGTTGTAGCCTCATCAACTAAAACTAAAGGTCTACCAGTAAATAAAACCAATACAACTGGCTTACCTGTCTGCAATAAGGCTTTTAATAAATCTTTTTGAGCCTTAGGAATTTCAATATCTACCCTACTAGTGCTTTCACCAGACATTTCAGCAGATTCTCCTAAAGCTGCAATAATAACATCAGATTTCTCAGCAATTTTTACCGCTTCATCAAGTAATTGTTTATCTGTTCTATTATCTCTAGGAATAGGCTTGTTAAACATAGTTACATTTTTTTCAAACTCTTCATCATAGGATAAATTACTTCCTTTTGAATAAAGAACTTTAGCTTTATCACCAATAACCTCACGGACACCATCCAATAGAGAAATAGACTTATATTGATCTGTAGAAACACTCCACGTTCCAGCCATGTTTACAGAGTTATTTCCTAAAGGTCCTATTATGGCGATAGTTCCTTTTTTTGCTAAAGGAAGAAGATTATTTTGATTTTTTAGTAAAACTGCTGATTCAGAACCAACTTGTCTTGCAAAAGTACGATTATCTTTTGTAAAGATTTCTTTTTCTGCTCTATTCTTATCATTACTATACTTATATGGATCTTTAAACAAGCCTAATTCAAATTTTGCTTGTAATATTCTTTTGACAGCTAAGTTAATATCATCAATAGAAATTTTTTCTTCTTTTAGAGACTTTTTAAGAGTTTTTATAAAACCCTGTCCTACCATATCCATATCTACACCAGCTTTTAATGCTAGAGCAGAAACATCTTGTAGATCAGTTCCAACGCCATGATTTACCATTTCAGGGATAGCTGTATAATCAGTTACAACGAAGCCATTAAAGCCCCACTCTTTTCTTAATACATCTGTTAGTAGCCATTTATCCTCTGTCGCAGGAACACCATTTATATCATTAAATGCTGCCATTACTGAGCCAGCCCCTGCTTCTACAGCTGCTTTATAAGGAGGAAAATATTCGTTATACATACGAACTTTACTCATATCTACCGTATTATAATCTCTACCAGCCTCCACAGCCCCATATAAAGCAAAATGTTTAAAACAAGCCATTACTGTATTGTTCAGACTAAGATCATTGTCTTGATATCCTCTGACCATAGCTTTAGCAATGAGGCTACCTAAATAAGGATCTTCTCCACTTCCTTCTGCTACCCTGCCCCATCTAGGATCTCTAGATATATCAACCATTGGGGAATATACCCAATTAATACCATCAGCACTTGCTTCAGTAGCTGCAATTCTTGCAGTTTTTTCAATCAAATCGATATTCCATGTTGAAGATAAACCAAGTGGAATAGGGAATGTGGTTTTATACCCATGTATTACATCTAAACCAATTAATAATGGTATATGTAATCTACTTTGCTCAACTGCAATTTTTTGAGCTTTATTGATTTTTTCAGCTGAAGTGAGATTTAATATTCCTCCAACTTTTCCTTCCTCAATAAGTTTTGCTACATTAGAATTTGCCCCTTCACCAGTAGTAATATCACCTGAATCTAGTAGATTTAATTGCCCTAATTTTTCATCAAGCGTCATAGAATCTAAAAGTTCATCAATCTGACTTTCATAATTTTTATCAAAAGTCGTTGTATTATTTGGAGAGAAAATATTATCTTCTATATTTGAGCAGCTAACTATAGCTGTACCCATAAATATTACAGTAATTATTTTCTTAAACTTCATTTCTATGAACCTTAAATATCTATTTAATTAATTATGGCTATTTGAAGTAAGTAAAGGAAGAAAATATTAAAGAATAGACTTAATAATATCTTCTAAAGAGTCTAGAAATTCTTCTTTTTGACTATCACCTATTAAGAGATCATCTGACGTTATTTGTGATTTTATAAAACTCTCAAGAAGCATGTGTTGAGCTTCTATCAAAGACAGCCCTCTTGATTGTAAATAAAACAAAGCATTTTTATCTAATTCACCAATAGTTGCTCCATGAGTACATATCACATCATCAGAAAGAATTTCTAATTCCGGCTTAGTGTTTATTTCTGCTTTTTTACTTAACTGGACATTCTTATTATTTTGATAAGCTTGTATTCCTTTAATTTTCTCATGCACTATAGCTTTTGCATTAAACCAAGCTTTTGAAGAGCCATTTACAACTCCACGAAAGTTAACATTACTATAAGTATCTGAAGCTTTATGATTAACTAAACAACACACATCAGCACAAGCAACATCTGATAATAAATAAAGTCCACGTAGATCAAACCTTGAATAAGACTCATTTAGGTTAACAACAATATCTTTCCTTAGAAGATGATCCTTATTAAGGATACAAAAACCATTAAACTCTGCATTTTCTGCAAAGTTAATTAAGTAATTAGCTGTAATAATAAAATCTTTATTATTAGGATTATCAGAATTATTTGTATAAGTTACTTTAGCTGACTCTGCTATATCAATATCTAAAAATAAATTTAAAGCCGAATCATTAGTTAAATTAACATAATCAATATCTAGATTTATATTTGAAAACATTTCAACATCTAACTTTAAAGCAACATTAGTTAACTTATTTTTTGCATATTCCGTATTTATAAAAATTAGACTAAGATCTTCTTTTGTATCCTTAGGTATATTTATACAAAAAGACTTTGCATTATCTTTTGCTATCTTAGACATATCTCTATTATCTTCATTAAATTCTAACTTAGAGATATGATTAAGTTTGTTATTATAATCTATAGCTAAAACACCATCTAAAATAACAACTACATTTTCATTAGTATCAAATTTAAAGTTTTTAAGATAATCCTTTGTAGCATCTGATTCTATTAAAATTTCTTCAATATTATTTTTTTGATAGATACTAGCAATATTTGTATATTTCCAACTCTCTTGCTTTGTAGTTGGTAACATATTTTTATCTATTAGCATTTCACAACCTTTTAGCTATTTAACCAAGAATAACCTTTCTCTTCTAGTTCAAGAGCTAGGTTTTTATCACCAGTTTTAACAATTTTTCCATCAGCTAGAACATGTACGAAATCTGGCTGTATATGATTTAAAAGTCTTTGATAATGCGTGATAACTAGAAAACTTCTGTCTGGAGATCTCATACTATTAGCACCTTTAGAAACTATCTGTAAAGCATCAATATCTAAGCCAGAATCTGTTTCATCAAGAATAGCTAATTTAGGCTCAAGCATCATAAGCTGAAGCATTTCGTTTCTTTTTTTCTCTCCACCAGAGAAACCTTCGTTAACACCTCTACTCATATACTTTTGATCGATCTCTAAAGTTTTCATGTTTTCTTTTAATTTTTTCATAAAAGAAATAGCATCAACCTCATCTTCTCCATTAGCTTTTTTTATACTATTAAGAGCAGTCTTTAAAAATTGAACATTACTAACTCCTGGTATCTCAATTGGATACTGCAAGCTTAGAAATATTCCAGCAGCAGCTCTCTCAGATATGCCAAGATCTTTTATATCTTTGTTATTAAACTTAATAGAGCCTTTTGTTATCTCATATCCTTCTTTTCCAGCTAACACATTACCTAAAGTACTTTTTCCAGCACCATTTGGTCCCATGATTGCATGGACTTCGCCTTTATTAACCTTTAAGTTAAGACCCTTTAGAATTTCTTTACCTGCTACATTTACATGTAAATCTTTTATTTCTAATAACATTTTTTGCCTTTTAATATTTGAATTATATAGTTTAACCAACCGCACCTTCTAAGCTTACTTCCATAAGCTTCTGTGCTTCAACTGCAAACTCAAGAGGTAATTTTTTGAAAACCTCTTTACAAAAACCGTTTACAATCATGGCAATTGCATCCTCTGTTGACATACCTCTTTGTTGGCAATAAAAAAGTTGATCATCAGAGATTTTTGATGTTGTTGCCTCATGTTCTATTTGTGAGCTATTACTTTTGTTTTCAATATATGGATAAGTATGAGCACCACAATTATGCCCTATTAGTAATGAATCACACTGTGAGAAATTACGTGCATTATCTGCATTAGGAGATATTCTAACTAATCCACGGTAAGCATTTTGTGCTTTACCAGCTGATATACCTTTTGAGATTATGGTACTTTTCGTATTTTTACCCAAATGGATCATTTTTGTTCCAGTATCTGCTTTTTGAGCATGTCTAGTAAGAGCTACTGAATAAAACTCTCCAATAGAGTTATCTCCTCTTAAGACTACAGAAGGATATTTCCAAGTAATCGCTGAGCCAGTTTCAACCTGTGTCCAAGATATTTTTGAGTTATCTCCTTTACATAACCCTCTTTTAGTCACAAAATTGTAAATACCACCTTTTCCATTTTTATCACCTGGATACCAGTTTTGTACCGTTGAGTATTTAATTTCTGCACCTTTCATTGCAACCAATTCAACTACAGCTGCATGAAGCTGGTTTTCATCTCTCATTGGAGCTGTACAACCTTCTAGATAACTTACATAACTATCTTCATCTGCTACAATCAAAGTTCTTTCAAATTGCCCAGTATTCATAGCATTAATTCTAAAGTATGTAGAAAGCTCCATTGGACAGTGTACACCTTTAGGTATGTAAACAAATGAACCATCACTAAATACTGCGGCATTTAAAGCTGCGAAAAAGTTATCCCCTTGAGGGACTACAGAGCCTAAATATTTTTGTACTAACTCAGGATATTTTTGTAAAGCCTCAGATATTGGACAGAATATAACTCCAGCTTCTGATAATTTTTCTTTAAATGTTGTTACAACAGAAACCGAATCAAATACAGCATCTACCGCTATATTCTTAACTCCTGCCAACATCTCTTGTTCATGCAGCGGAATTCCAAGCTTATTATATGTTTCGATTATCTCTGGATCTACTTCATCAAGGCTCTTCGGATGATCTTTTAAAGACTTAGGACTTGAATAATAGCTTATAGATTGAAAATCAATTTTTGGATAATTAAGATTTGCCCATTCAGGCTCAACCATTTCTTTCCATCTAGCATAAGCTTTAAGACGCCACTCTAGCATAAACTCAGGTTCATTCTTTCTAGCAGAAATAATTCTAATGACATCTTCATTAAGACCTGGTTCTATAGTCTCTTGCTCAATATCTGTAAAAAAACCGTGCTCATAGTCTTGGTCTATTATTTTATCTAAATTTTTACTCATAAATTATTATTAAAATTTGTTACTTTTTTCAATAGTTAAGATTTCATCAATTGATGTATTTGCGAACATATCTAAAATTTTATGGTTTACTATTTTCCAATAACTTTGTAATCCACATTTCTTTATTAGGCAAGAATTTTTAAATGTATCGCAACATTCTGTAATATTAACATCTGTTTCGATAGATTTCACGATATCTAACATGCTAATTTGGCTAGCTTGTCTTGCTAAAGCATAACCTCCTTCTATTCCACGTTTTGATACAATTATTCCACCCACATTAAGCAAATTAAGTAATTTCCTAACAGTTGGTAAGTTAAGACCTGTAACTTCTGAAATTTTTGAAGCACTGTATGGAGCATCACTATTTTTTGCTATAGTTACTACAACAAGGAGCGCATAATCTAGTAATTTACTAATTTTTAACATGCTTACCTGCAAACTATACTATTTTAGTATCTTTATATGCATATGATAGTATCTTAGCTAAGTAATGTAAATTAAAAAATTGATTAATAGATGATGTTACATTAGTATGTTCTTATTCAATATCTTTTATATTTGATAATTCAAAGATTAATCAGTTAATTTTATGAGAGTAGCTATTTTAGGAGCAGGTCAGCTTGGTGTATATCTTACACAAAGACTTTCACATGAGCATGATGTATGTATAGTTGATTTAGATGAAGAAAAATTAGGATTTATAGCATCAGCATTTGATGTGCAAACAGTCTGTGGCGATGTTACAAAGCCTAATATAATGATGGAAGCTAATTTAAAAGATACCGATATGATTATTGCTGTTACATCTAATGATTCAACGAACGTTGCCATTTGTGATATGGCTCATAAGATGTATAAAACTCCTTATAAAATAGCAAGAATACGAGATACAGAATATACACGTTTTCCTAAATTATTAAATAACGTTGATTTAGTAATAAAATCCTTTTTTGAAACAACTAAACAATTAGAACAACTAATATTTTTATCTGGTGCTTATTTTATCTCTAGTTTCTTTGATAAAAGGATTCAAGTTATAGGAGTTGAGGTTTCTGATAAATCTCCTTTAATAGGCTATGCTCTAAGAGATATATATCTTGGCATGGATGATGTCAGAGTTAATATTATTTCTATATATAGGAATGATGAAAAATTAGACTTAAAAGATAAGGAAACATATATCGAGGCAAATGATAGAGTATTATATATCTCTGAAAAAGCTTATGCTTCACAAATATTAGCTATTTTCCAACCACAAAAAACTAATGTAAAAAAAATATTTATTGCTGGTGCAAATCATGCGAGTGTCACATTAGCAAAATCATTAGAAACAAAAGGTTATATTGTCAAAATCATTGATCCAAGTGCAGAGAAATGCAAATATGCTTTAAGTGAACTTAGCAAATCAACAATATTACAATACAATCCTGTAAACAATAATTTACTTGTTACAGAAGGAATTGATGAGGCAGATATGTTTTTTGCTTTAACCAATTCTGATGAGATAAATGTTATGTCATCTATTTTAGCAAAAAAGCTTGGAGCAAAAAGATCTATAGCAACAGTCAATAATGCTGAATACCATTCTATAACCAGAGATTTAAACCTTATTGATTTATCCATATCACCTCATAATTTTTCATACACAACTATAAAAGCTTTTATGACACAAGCTGATATATTAAGAATGTATGAAATAAATGATTTAGAAAACTATATTTTAGAAGTTAAAGTTCATGGAGAAGAAAATCTCTCACCAATTATAGGAAAGAAAATCTCTGATATAAGATTCGGAGAAGATTTAGAAGTATTAGCAATAATGAGAGATAATATTCCAGTATTTAGCCCAGAGAATATTGTTCTACAAAATGAAGATAGAGTCTTAATAGAGGCTAGAAGCTCTCAAGCATTTAATTCATTAGAACGACTATTTCAGGTTATGCCATTATATATTGCTTAAGGATATTATTTAATTGATAAGGTTTTAGACATAAAGTATTATTGATTCATGTAAGGTTTTACTTTTCAATGAGTGCGGATGTCTTCAAAACTAAATTCAAATAAAGAAACCATTGGCCTTATCCTCTTAGTTCTCCTTATGACAGGAGCTATTGATAATATCAGAAATTTACCTCTTACAGCTACTTCAGGAACATATATATTTTTCTTTTTTGGAATAGCTATCATCTTATTTCTACTTCCAGTAGCTTTAGTATCAGCTGAGATGACAGCTACATATACTGGCAAAGGAGAAGAAGGAGTATATGGTTGGGTGAAAAAAGCTTTTGGTCCTAATGTGGCAATGGTTGCAATATGGTTTCAGTGGATAAATACACTAATATGGTTTCCAAGTATCTTAACATTTATCGCTGGAACTGTAGCTCTATTAGTTAATCCTTCATTAGCTCAAAATATGAAATATACAGCCGTTTTTATAACTATTACATTTTGGGTATTGACAATAATCAATTTAAAAGGTTTGAGAGTATCTGCAATATTTGCCAGTGCTTGTACTTTTTTTGGAATGATTTTACCAATGGTTTTAATAGTGTTATTTGCTCTTGCATGGCTGATACTTGGAAATCCTATATATATTCATTTTGAGCCAGGAACATTAGTTCCAAGCCTTACTTCTTCTGAGTCTTGGATGGGATTAACTGGAATTATTGCATCATTTCTAGGTCTTGAATTAGCAACTGTACATATAAGAAAAGTTAGAAATGCTAGAAAAACTTTTCCTTTAGCACTTTTAATAGCTTCCGTATTTATGGTACTTACTATGATTTTGGGGGCTTTAGCTGTATCTATGATTTTTCCTTTAGATCAAATAGATGTGGTAAATGGCGCGGTAAAATCATTTAGTATCTTTTTAGATACTTTTGGCTTAAGTAATTTCTTCTATATTTTAGTTGTTATGATTTTTATAGGCTCTTTAGGGTCTATGATAAATTGGATAATTTCTCCAGCAAGAGGTCTTTTACAAGCGGCAGATGACCACTTCCTACCAGAATGGTTAGATAAAAAAAACAAACATGATGTTCCTAGTAATATTTTAATATTACAAGCAATAATTATGACTGTCGTATGTTCTGCCATAACTCTTGTACCATCAGTTCAAGCATATTATTTTTTACTTACTGTTATTAGCACACAAATATATTCTATGATGTATATGCTAATGTTTTTCGCAGCAATGAAATTAAAACTACAATCAGATAATGAAATCATTGATGCAAACTTCAAAATACCCGGCGGTAAAGTAGGTATGTCTACCATATGTATCTTGGGAATATTAGGTACAGCTCTATGTGTAATAGTGGGCTTTGTTCCACCAGATAACATGTATGCTTCCGCAACAGAGTTTGTCCCTAAACTATTAGCTTGTTTAACTATAACAATACTGCCAGTATTATTTTTTCATTATTATAGAATTAACGCTGTTAAAAAAAATAATAATTTGTGTTAAAGTCTCTCCATTCTATATTAATAAAGGAGACTTATAATGTTCGAATCTTTATTAATATTCATAGCTTTACTTATTGGTTACTTTTTTATTCCTTTAAAAAATAAACATATTGGTTTAGTTAATAAGCTTATAGATTTACAAGTTATTCTTATAATAGCTATTATGGGTTATAACTTTAGTATTTTCACAAAAAATAATGATGTTATTTTCAAGGTTATAAACTTAAGTTTAGTTTATACAGTTATTATATTTTTAACTAATATAATAGCCCTATTTATTTTATGTAACATAAATAAAAATCTTAAACAAAAATATATAAAAAATAATGTAAGTGATAGCTCTGGATTAACTAACAGATTTATATTAATAATAAAGTCTTCAAAATATATTCTATATCTAATATTTGGATATATTTTAGGTGAAATATTTAATATAAAAATAACTAACTATTTAGATAATATAGTATTTATAATATTGATCTCCTTGATGTTTACTATCGGAGCACAGCTAAAGTTAGAAGAAATTCCTCTCTCTAGAATTATAAAAAACAAAGATGCTTTTATAATATCTATAGTAGTAATTTTAGCATCAATCTTACCAGCTTTATTTGTTCCTTTATTTTTGCCGATTTCTATAAAAGAAAGTGTAATGATAAGTTCAGGTCTTGGCTGGTACTCTTTATCAGGAGTTCTTAATTCAAACTTTATTGGAGAATATTATGGAATAGCAACTTTTCTAATTGATTTCATTAGAGAGGTTATAGCAATTGCTTTGATTCCAATAGTTAAAAAATATCTCTCTATTGAAATGGTTGGATATTCAGCAAACACAGCTATGGACTTTTCATTACCTGTAATAAAAGATACTCATGGTATGGAAATAGTCCCATTAGCAATATCTGTTGGTCTAATAATGGCACTAATGACCCCAACACTTTTAGTATTAGAAAATATGCTTCTTTAAAAGAGAAAATTAAAAGATATAAATTATTTACTACGGAATTTGATACGGCCTTTTGTTAGATCATAAGGAGTTATTTCTACAACCACTTTGTCACCTGTTAATATACGGATATAGTTTTTTCTCATCTTACCTGAGATATGAGCTGTTACAATATGCCCATTCTCAAGCTCTACTCTAAACATTGTATTTGGAAGAGCTTCTAAAACAACACCTTCCATTTCTATGCAATCTTCTTTTGCCATATTTTTATATAATACTCCTAAATAATTGAACAAGCATATTCTAAACTATTTATAACAAAACTTAAACCTTTAAAGAAATTTGCTTTTAACTTATACTAAAGAATTAGATAATCAATAAAAATGAGTAGAGAAATTGACAAACATTTTTTTATTTGATTTTTTAATATTTATAGTTTCAATTGTCGGGGGCTTTTTAGGCTCTATGGTTGGACTTGGTGGAGCAGCTATAATTACTCCTTTTTTAGTAGTATTTATGGGTGTTAATGTGCATCATGCAATGGGTGCAGCCTTATTATCTATAATATGTACATCAACAGCAAGCTCAATTGTCTCTATGAAAAGCCATGGTTTGACTAAAGAAAAATTAGGTATATTTTTAGCTTTGGCAACTTCAGTAGGAGCAATATTTGGAGCAAAAGTTTCTATCATGATAAATGTAGAAAGTCTTTCTTTAATATATGCGCTGATATTAATAACAATGGCCATATTAAGCCTATCTAGAAACAAATCAGATTTTGGAGATTACTCAAAACCAACCTCAAAATTAGCTTATAAACTTCAACTTGTTGATAGTGTTACTATCCTAAATAAAAAATATGATTATAAAGTTTATAATATAGGCCCTGGTTTTATAAGCATGGTGGGAGCTGGTTTTTTATCTGGACTTCTAGGGATTGGAGCTGGTGCTTTTAAAGTTATTGGCATGGATAAAATTATGAAGATACCATTTAAAGTCAGTGCTTCCACAAGTAGTTTTATTATGGGATTGACGGCTTTTGCTGGTGCTAGCGCATATTACTTTGCAGGATATATAGATCCTATTATAGCTATGCCAATAGCTTTAGGAACCTTAATAGGAGCTACTATAGGTTCTAAAACTATGAGTTTAGTACCTGTTAGAATTTTAAGATTTATTTTCTTCTTAGTTGTGATTTCCGCAGCTATACAAATGTTATATAAGAGTTTTTAATGAATATGGATAAAAATAAAGTTGTAATATTTATATTAAAGTTAAATCTTTGGTTAGCCTTAATTATTTGTTTTATTGGTTTTATAGGACTTTCAATAGAAATTATCCATAATGGAAACTATAGCTATATTTTTGCTGAGAATTTATTTTCTACACATATAATGGAAGCCGGAATTTTATTATTATTAGTAATGCCTATTACTAGAGTTGTTCTAGAATTCATTTTTTTTATTAAAAATAAGAATTATGAATATATTATTATTTGTTTGTTATTATTTGCTATTGTTGTAGCAAGTATCGTATGTTAGATAGAATATTCTAATCAAAAATGTTAATATCTTTTTCATTAATTATTGTTTAATGATCTAATAAAAAAGGTTCATATAGACTATGTTTACAAGCTTATCAGAAAGATTACAAGACTCGTTTAAAAAAATAAAAGGTCAAACTTCACTGACAGAAGAAAATATTAGCTCAGCTTTAAGAGATATCAGAATGTCTCTTTTAGAAGCAGATGTTGCTTTACCTGTAGTAAAAAAATTCATAGAAAGTCTTAAGGAAAAAGCAATTGGTGAAGAAGTTAGAAAAAGTTTAACTCCTGACCAAACATTTATTTCTTTTGTAAAAAAAGAAATTGAAAGAGCTTTAGGAGAAGAGTCTTCACCATTAAATTTAAAAACGCAACCTCCAGCAGTTATTCTTATGGCAGGTTTGCAAGGTGCTGGTAAAACCACATCGACAGCAAAACTAGCTAAATATTTAAGAGACAAAGAAAAGAAAAAGGTGATGGTTGTCAGTGCTGATATTTATCGCCCTGCTGCTATTGATCAGTTAAGAACTTTGGCTAATGATTTAGGTATAGATTTTTTTGACTCTAATGTGACTCAGAGACCTGAGTATATTGTTACAGAAGCTATAAAATCAGCAAAAAGTAAATTAATAGATGTACTTATTGTTGATACAGCTGGTCGATTACATATTGATGAAAATATGATGGATGAGATTAAGCAACTTCACAAAATTGCTAATCCAATAGAAACACTTTTCACTGTAGATAGTATGACTGGTCAAGATGCTGCTGTAACAGCAAAAGCATTCAATGATGCTCTAGAGCTTACTGGTGTTATTTTGACGAAGACTGATGGTGATGCTAGAGGTGGTGCCGCATTATCTATTAGAGAAATAACAGGTAAGCCTATAAAATTTTTAGGAACTGGTGAAAAAACTGAAGCTTTAGAACCTTTCCATCCAGAAAGAGTCGCTTCTAGAATTCTTGGAATGGGTGATGTATTAAGCCTTATAGAAAGTATAGAAGAGAAGACTGAAAAAGAAGCTGCTCAAAAATTAACTAAGAAATTAAAAAGCGGCAAAAATTTTGACCTTGAAGACTTTAAAAATCAAATATCTCAAATGAAAAATATGGGTGGTGTTGGCTCTATAATGGCTAAACTACCAAATATGCCTAACTTACCAGGTAATATTGGCGATGATATGTTTAAAAAAATTGAGGCTATGATAGACTCTATGACACCATATGAGAGAAGAAATCCTGATCTTATTAAGAATAGTAGAAAACAAAGAATCGTAGCTGGTTCAGGCACTACTGTTCAAGATTTGAATAAACTTCTTAAACAACACTCTCAAATGAAAAAAATGATGAAGAGTGTTATAGGTAAAAAAGGCGGAATGGCAAATATGATGAAACGCATGTCTGCTATGCAGGGTATGGGTAATATGCCTGGTTTGTTTGGTAGAAAATAAGTAATAACTATAGGAATATCAGAATCAATGATAGGTGATAAAAATTTTGATAAAGTTTCGAATATAAATATAAAAAAGGAAAAAGTATTGATTCCTGCAGAAGTTCTAATTCAAGAAATACCTCTATTAAAAACTTCTTTTGAAACAGTTAGAAAATCTCGTAAAGAAATAGCTGAAGTTATTCATGGTAAAGATGATCGAGTAGTTGTTGTAGTTGGACCATGTTCTATTCACGATACAGATGCAGCTATTGAATATGCAACTAAATTAAAAAAAGAAGTTAAAAAATTCCATAAAGAAATTGTGATTGTTATGAGAGTATATTTTGAAAAACCTCGTACAACAATTGGTTGGAAAGGATTTGTAAATGATCCAGATCTTAATAATTCATACAATATAAATAAAGGATTACGTCTTGCTCGTTCTCTTCTTTCTGAAATTACCAGTATGGGACTACCTTGTGCTACAGAGTTCTTAGATGTAATTACTCCACAATATTTCGCTGAATTAATTTCTTGGGGCGCCATTGGTGCTAGAACTGTTGAAAGCCAAGTACATAGAGAGCTTGCTTCTGGTTTATCTGCTCCTATAGGTTTTAAAAATGCTACTAATGGAGATATTCAAGTAGCTGTTGATGCTGTTAAATCTGCAACTTACCCTCATCACTTCTTAAGCACTACAAAATCAGGCTCTACTGCTATATTTGAAACAAAAGGTAACCAGAATGGACATATAATCCTTCGTGGAGGAGCTACTGGACCTAACTTTAGTAAAGAGTATGTTGATGAGTGTGTTGCTAAATTAAAGAAAGCTGATATAGATACTAAAATCATGATTGACTGTAGTCATGGAAATAGTAGAAAAGACCATAAAAAACAGAAAGATGTTTTAGCTGATATTTGTAAGCAAATTGAAAATGGTAGAGATGTTTTTGGTATTATGATAGAAAGTAACTTAGTTGCTGGTAACCAAGACATTAATAAAAAACCTTTAGAATACGGAAAAAGCGTAACTGATGCATGCGTAAACTTTGATGAAACTCTAGAAATGCTGCAAATGCTTTCTGATGCTGTTAAAGCTAGGAGATCTAATAAGTAGTGAAAAAAGATAAAATCTTTTTTCTTCCAAGTTTCTTTATTTATCAATTAGCTTTAGCTGATTACTCTCATATAGAACTATTTCCTTATCAATATTCAACCTATACTATCAGGGGAAAGATAAGGAGATAAATGAGCATTTTTCAAATATAGCATATGGTACTATGAATATTGCTAGTAATGCGGATTTGGTATCTAGTCGGAATACGTTAGTAAATAGACAGTATAAATTTAAAAACTTATCATAATCTCTTATTATAAAAGATTTACAGCCTCTTCAAGTTAAACTAATAAATTCTTTAAAACATATGTAGATATTTCTATATCTTTCCCTAATAGAAATAACCTATCCAGTTTTAAATTATTATCTAATTCTCTATGTATTAAATGAATAATATCGTTATTATTTTTTATTTCTGTTATAAAGATATTAAGATAGTTAGATAAAATTATTAAAAACTGAGAACTAAAATTTAAATTCCTAATAAACTCAGATAAAAAATCATTTATTGTTACATAGCATATATATGCACTGTCTTCAGATAAATTTGTTATCATGTTTTGTAAATTGATTATACTTTCGTAATCTTTATCTTGTGCGGAACTTATAGATAAAAAGTCTCCCAAGCTTAAACGGATAGCTGTTAATATACTCGATATCATCGTGTAGTATATATCATTATTCTTTAAAGCAGATGTTATATCTAGAACTGACTTTCTATTTATATGGAACCTTGCAGGTATATTTTTCTTAGATTTAAATAACCTTACTAAATAATTAGATTTTTCATTATATCTATTAAGTACTCTCTTCGAATAACCATTTGGTTTAATTAAAAGCTTAGTATCCATATATTCAGCATAAGTTGTTTGATTGATATAGTCACGATATTTCGAACTAATCCCTATTAAATTCTTAGGGAAATATAAATGATTTCCAAATGATCCGATCATATTAAATAAGATTTCTAGGTAACAATTTTTTATAAATACAGCTTCATCTGCATAAGCTAACTCAAACATTATCGTCATGTATCTTCCATTCTGCAAGACACACGATCCTTTATAAATATATATTTCAAACTTTATACCATCAGATACACTTATATAATTAGGCTTAATAACCTGATCTATACTTTTCGACAAAGCGATCCATATATTTTTATCATCATTTAAGTCAGGTATCTCAGATGATATTTGTAACTTTGTTGAACTATTTGATAAAACTTGAGATGTATTATTTATTTTAATGTCATTAATACTGCTCACTTCAAGGTATTGAGGTAAATTAGTATATTTAGCATACTTTTTCAATTGCCCCTTATCGAACAGAATATTTATTATGTTAAATTTATTTCCAAATAAATCATTATCAATATTTAGTTCTATACTCCGATTATGATAAATACTATTCAATGCTATATTCAATTTTAATGAAACTTGTAATTCAAATGTATATCCTTCTTTATCAATATAGCTTGATGTATTAATTTCAGAGAAATCGTAATATTCTTTATATAATCCTTTACATATATGATTATTTGTATCTATATATATTCCTGCCATCCATGAACAAACATCATCATTTAACCAAAACCATCTTTTCTCGTATCCTTCATTTGTCTTGACATATCCAAGAATTATGGGAGTAGGTCCTTTGTAAAATATACATAAATCTTGTAAAAGATAAAAATTATATATAGATTCATTAATATTTAAGAGATTATCTTTTGAATTATATTTATTAAATAAGAATATTAATTGATTTTTGTATTTATTATAGTTTTCACTATTAACTGTAATCATTTTAGATACAATACCTTTTCAGCATTTTCTCTCAGAGTACCATCCGGAGCCACGTATCTATATAGTGTTGGTCTTGTAATACTAAGCTTTTTACATAGTTCACTAACCACTGTTTCTTTTTTACTCATAGAAGCCTGAGCCAATCTAATTTGTGATTTAGTTAATGTATGTTTTCTACCACCTTTCTTGCCTCTAGCTCTAGCAGATTCCAAACCAGCTTTTGTTCTTTCAATAATCAAGTCTCGTTCAAACTCTGCTAATACAGCAAAGAATCCAAAAAACATTTTACCAGTTGGTGTTGTTGTATCTATATTAGCACCTTTTCCACTTAGTATTTTTAGACCAATATCTTTATCTGAGAGCTTTTGAACTAAATTCACTAAATCATGTAGGCTTCTTCCTAATCTACCAAGCTTCCATATAATTAAAGTATCATGTTTTCTTAATGCTTTTATGCAAGCATCTAAACCTTGTCGTTCAGCTTTTCTACCTGAGCAGTAATCAGAATAGATATTATCACAACTAACACCTGCTTCTATCAAAGCCTCTTTTTGTAAGTCTATACTTTGTGATCCATCAGACTTAGAAACTCTCGTATAACCTATTAACATATTTCTGTTTCACAAACGACCGTTTATTTAACACTATAGAAATTTGCTCTAAAGATATATTTCTATGTATCATGTAATTTATGTTATACAAATATATATATATTTTATATAAATTTACACTAGGAATTTATATATCCACTATTGAAAGAACTACATACCCTAGATATTCAAATAAAATAAAGATTAAACAAGAAGAGTTGGATGAGTTTTATAGCCTAACCTTTGATGATATTAAGCTAATAAATAAACATACAAGAAAAGAGCAGACAAAGCTAAATTTAGCAATTCAATTAAAGACATTTCAAAGTCTGGTTCTATCGCAAACTGACTGCGTCATAGTATAGTATAATTGTTATCACAAAATACTCTCTCACTTTTTAAAATGTTAGATTTTACTGGAAGGCATTTCGCTAAATTAATAATACTGCAAGCATTGCGTTGGTACTTATCATATCCACTTAGTTATAGACATGTAGAGGAGATGATGAAAGAGCGAGGAGTTAATGTTGATCATAGTACTATCAACCGCTGGGTTATAAAGTATGTAAGAGAGTTAGAGGATGTCTTTAGTAACTCTTTTCGCAAATATGACAGCTATGTAAGTTGGATGAGACATATCTTAGATATAAAGGATTTATATAGAGCTATAGATATACATGGTGACACCTTGGAGTTTATGCTATCTGATAAAAGAGATGAGAAAGCAGCACGTAAATTCTTTAAGAAAACCATTGGTAAGCATGGCTTGCCTGAGAAAGTTAATGTAGATAAATCTGGAGCTAATGAAGCAGCTTTATTGACTATCAATATCTTTTTGTTTTTATTGGGCATTTGGTATACACACGGTATAGAGATTAGGCAAAATAAGCTTTTGAATAATTTGATAGAGCAAGATCATAGGAATATTAAACGATTGACACGACCCATTTTAGGTTTTAAAGTATGGGATTCTATGGAATCTACTATAGCAGATTACGAGATGGTTAATATGATTAAAAAAGGTCAGCACATTAATGCTGGAACTATGACTGTATGGGATCAATTTTATGCTATAGCAGCATAATTGTATCTAGAGGGTAACCATTTTAAGAAAACTGTAACTATTCTAGCAGTTTGCGACAGAACCTAAAACAAGGGATAAAAAGATGTATTTTAAAGCCTATACTGTCTATTTAGATTTAGGCATGCAAGTAAATAATAGTACTGAAGTTGGTATTGGGTCTACTGGACTTGGATTTAAAGTTAATTTTTAACTTACTCAAAAATTTCTTCTTTCCAGTGCTTTCTACAGACAGATATATATTTTGTATTTATTTCTTTTAAAGAATCATCATCAACAACTATAGCATTTCCTGATTTAATAACCTCTTTACCTTTTATCATCATATTAAAGCTAGCTTTTCTACCACAATGGCAAATAGTTTTTACTTCTTCTAATGTATCAGCTATAGCTAATAACAAAGAAGCAGTTTCAAATGGTTGTCCTATATAGTTAGTTCTTAAGCCATAACAGATCACTGGAATATTGAGATAATCTACAATATCTGAAAGTTCCCAAATTTGCTTAGGTGTAAAGAAATGAATTTCATCAATTAGAATACAATCTATATTTTTCTTTTGATTATATTCTTTTATAAAATTAAATATATTATCTTGATCAGTTAATGAATATGCATCTTGATCAATACCTATTCTAGACTTTACTTTATTCTTACCAGCTCTTTTATCTATAGCAGAAGTTAGGACTAAAGGATGCTTGCCTCTATCTTCATAATTGTAAGCAACTTTTAATAAATCTAAAGTTTTACCAGCGTCCATTGATGAGTATCTAAAATATAACTTTGCCATTTTGTTTTCTTCTTATAGTGATTGTTTTGAAATCTCATTTTTTATTCCACCTTGATCAGCTAATGTATAATCAGAAGTTGATTCATGTATGCTTCCTTGATCAGCTAGTGTATAGTCATTCATAGTTATTGTCCTAGAATCACCAGGATTATGATACCATTGTATTCCTGTAACATTAGTTAAATCTAGTCCATAAATATTGGGAATAATACTCAAAAAAACAATAATAGTATTTATTATTTTCTTTAATAACATTTTGAGTCCTCTATTATAATATTAAGGAGAATTAAAAAAATTAATTATTTTCTGTTTTTTATACTCATCTTCCATATTCACAAAAAAAACATTATCTTTCCAGTTTCTAAGCCACGTTAATTGTCTTTTTGCTAGTTGTCTAGTAGCAGCTATACCTTTATTAATAAACTCCTCATAAGTCAGCTTATTATCCAAATAATCCCATGCCTGCCTATAACCAACACTTCTAATAGCTGTACTTTCATTAGTTAATAGAGGATTTGCTTTTAAACTTCTCACTTCATCTAGAAAATTATCGTTTAACATATTGTTAAACCTTTCCTCAATATTTCTATGAAGTACTGCTCTATCTTTAGGTATTATAGCACACAATTTTAACTCTTCTTCTAAGGCTCCTTGTCTACTATTTTTTACAAGTTCTGAATATTTTTTTCCTGAAATCTTAATTACTTCTAATGCCCTAAATATTCTTTGTTGATCATTAGGATTTATTTTTTCTGCAGCATTCGTATCTTTTTCTTTTAATTCTTTATATAAATAGCTAAGCCCATATTTATTTTTATATTCTTCTAATGATCTTCTTATAACAGGATCGCTTTCTGGTAAGTTTGAGAGTCCATCTATAAGACTCCTAAAATACAACATTGTTCCACCAACTAATAGAACATTTTTATCTCTACTATGAATATCATTTTTAAGTAAATTTACATTTGATATAAAATCTGCAACAGAAAAGTTTTGCCAAGGTTCAATAATATCTATTAGATGATGCTTTACTCCTTCTCTCTCGTCTAAAGATGGTTTTGCAGTGCCAATATCCATTCTTTTATAAACTAAAGAAGAATCAACACTTATAATTTCAGCATTTATTTTTTTTGCGATAGATATTGATAAAGAAGTTTTTCCAGAAGCTGTAGGACCAGCTATTCCATAGATTAAATTACTCATTTAAGTATTTATAATTTATTTTTATAGGAATATCATTTCTTAAAATATCAAGGTAATAATTTTGTTCAGCTTCATTATAGGTATTTATTACATTAATCGGAACAATTTTCTTTGAGTTATTTACAGCAGTTTTTGTTACTTTATATATAAAGCAAGATCCATCCTTAGATTCAAATATATGATAACTAGAATTATCATTATCTAAAATAGATTGCTTAAATTCTGATGAAATATTATCACTCTTTGACTCAGTAGTTGTTATTTTAAAATCATATTTTGCATCAGTAGAGTTTTCTAAATTATTAAGTATAGAAGTTGCCTTTTCTTTAGCTAGCTTTTGAGAAGACTCTTTTTTATACATTTTCTCAATATTATCTTTAACTTCTTTAAAATCTTGTTGCTTTGCAGGAGTTATATTCTTTATATAATAAATAATACTTTGTGAGTCTGATAGTGGAAAAGCACCATATTTACTTGGACCATTTATAAAAAATTCAGAACCTGGAACCCCTTCTAATGAAGATTCACTACTATCTATGACAGCTGATGATTTAGGAGCTCCAAATTGAGAATCTAAATCATTAAATTTTTTTGCATCAACATTTTCAATAATAGAATTATATTTATTTAGAGCTTCTCTATTCTGAAGAATTTTCTTGATACTATTTTTAGTATTTTTATCATATGAGCTAAATAAAGTAGGATTGCTATCATAATAAGCTTTAATTTCTTTTTCTGATGGCTCAGTCTTAATAAAGTTATCTTTAGAAATTAAGTAATAATCTATATCTGCTCTTTTAGGAGTTATATAGTTAGCTTTATTTTCTTCAAAGTAATTTTGTAATTCTGAATATGATACTTTAATATCTTTAGCCAAATCTTTTGAATCTACTTTAATATACTTTACTGTCTTAACCTGAGAATATATTTTAGTTAGCTCGCCTTTCTCATAATCTGTAACAAAAGATGTTTCATCTATATTTTTTGGAATAATAGTTGCTTGTATATTTTGAATGATCATTTGTTCTAAATTAGAAATACCTCCAAAATATTTAGCTATAGTTTGAAGTTTCTCATTAGAAAACTGGCCATTATCACCTTTAAATATAGGGTTTGTAAAAATATAAGATTGTAATGTTATTCTTGGTATTTGAATATTTTGATTTTGAGTAGCTGATAAAATCAAATATTGATTAATAATAGAATTAAGGATTATTTCTTTTTGTTCTTTTGGAGTGTCTGGCTGTAGATATTTCTGATATTCAGTTAATGTGATTTTATTATCACCAACTTCAGCAATTGTAGAATTTTTATTGCCAAAGCCACTAAAAAGGAAACTCATCCCTGTCAACACAAAAATTATACTAATAGAAATAACAACAATCCAAGTAAAAGGACCTTTAAATTTATCATTAAAAGACTGTAACATCACTAAATCCTAATATAAAAAAGGCATGCTATAAAACATGCCCTTAAAAGTATTAATAAAATAAAATTTATTTATATTATTATCGTATCAAATTTATTTATTTACGCTATCTTTAAGACCTTTACCAGCTTTGAAGCTAGGAACTTTAGACGCAGGAATTTTAATAGTTTCACCAGTTTTAGGGTTTCTACCTTCTCTTGCACTTCTTTCTTTAACCTGAAAAGTACCAAAGCCAACTAAAGTAACGTTATCTTCTTTTTTTAACGCTTTTGAAATAGAAGCGATTGTCGCATCTAAAACTTTACCAGCAACTTCTTTAGTTACATCAGCTTCTTTAGCTATTGCACTTACTAATTCAGTTTTATTCATTTTAAACTCCTTTTATATAATTTAAATTTTGACACGTATGTCAGTTATCATTTATAGCACTAAAAAAATGCAGTTTCAACAAGTTAACAGCTAAAAAACTCTATTTAATACATCTTTTATATGTTTTACGGGTATTATCTCTAAATTTTCGGTGATTTGCTTATCAATTTCAGAAAGATCTTTAACATTCTGTTTTGGTATCAAAACCTCTTTTATTCCACCTCTTAACGCAGCTAAAAGTTTCTCTTTTAGTCCACCGATAGCAAAAACCTCTCCTCTTAATGTTACCTCTCCTGTCATAGCAATATCATTTCTTACAGGCTTATTTGTAAAAGCAGATAATATTGCTGTAGTCATAGCAATACCTGCACTAGGACCATCTTTAGGAGTTGCGCCTTCAGGAACATGAATGTGTAAGTCTTTTTTCTCATAAAAATCCTCAGAAAGATCATAATCTTGGGCTAATGAGCGAACAACACTCATTGCAGCCTCTATAGACTCCTTCATGACATCACCTAGCATACCCGTATATTTTAACTTTCCTTTGCCAGGGACTGCTAAAGCTTCTATTGTTAAAAGGTCTCCACCAACTTGTGTCCAAGCTAGTCCTGTAACTTGTCCTACTCGAGGTTTTTCATTCTTAACGCCATAGTCATAAGGCTTAACACCTAGATATTCTTCAATATTTTTATTACTAATAGAAATTTTTTTGGCATCTTTGTCTTTTAAAATTTCTTTAACTACTTTTCTACAAAGAGTATTGATTTTTTGCTGTAGATTTCTAACACCTGCTTCTCTTGTATAATATCTAATAATATCTAGAATTGCTGTCGAGGTTATATTAAACTCTTTTTTATTTAGTCCATTATTTTCTAAAGCTCTTGGAACCAAGTATTGTTTTGCAATGGCACTTTTTTCAAGTTCTGTATATCCAGAAAGATTTATTATCTCCATCCTATCTTTTAATGCAGGATCTATATTTAATGAATTTGCTGTAGCAACAAACATTACTTTTGATAAATCATAATCAATTTCTAAATAGTGATCGCTGAAAGAGTTATTTTGCTCAGGATCTAGCACCTCTAATAATGCTGCAGATGGGTCTCCTCTGAAGTCAGAAGAAATTTTATCTATTTCATCTAATAGAAATAAAGGGTTTTCTGTTTTTGCTTTTATAATTTTTTGTATAATTTGTCCTGGCATAGAACCGATATAAGTCCTTCTATGTCCTCTTATTTCTGATTCATCTCTAACACCACCAAGAGCCATTCTTACATACTCTCTACCTGTAGCTCTAGCTATAGATTGCCCTATAGAAGTTTTACCAACCCCTGGAGGACCTACTAAGCAAAGAATCGGAGACTTAGTATTGCTATCTCTTTTAATCTGTACTGCTAAATGTTCAAGAATTCTCTCTTTAACTTTTTTAATACCATAATGATCTTGATCTAATATTTTCTCTGCTAATTCAATGTCTTTCTTAACTTTAGTTCTTTTATTCCATGGTAGCGATAATATAGTCTCAATATAGTTTCTTGAAACAGCAGACTCTGAAGATGAAGGAGGCATTGCTTTAAGCTTTTTAAGTTCTTTTAAACACTTTTCCTTTGCCTCTTCAGACATTTTTGTTTTTTCTATTCTTTTTTGGAGGGCAGAAGTTTCAGATTCTTCATCTACCTCGCCCAATTCTTTATATATAGCTTTTACTTGCTCATTTAAATAGTATTCACGTTGATTCTTATCAACTTGCAATTTAACTCGATCTTTAATTTTAGCTTCTAGTTCAAGTATTTCAATTTCTTCTTCTAAACAAGTTAATAGTATTAAAGCTTTATTTTTTATATCACTAGCTTCTAAAATTTTCTGCTTTTTAACTATGTCTGAATTTAGTATTGAAGCTATTTCATAAACAAATTTATCAGGATTTTCTGTCGATATTAAAGTAGCTAAAGTCTCCTTAGAAACTTTATTTCCTAAGTCTACAAATACTTTTAGTGATTCTGAAATTGATAATAAAATTGCTTTTAATTCCTTATCTAATCCACTAACAGGAAAATTTTCACTTATATCTATAGTATCTAAATTTGCATAAATACAATCATTATCATCTACATATTTTGCAACTAGCTTCTTTGTAGTTCCTTCGACTATAATTTTTAAACTACCATCTGGTAATTTCATTATTTGTATAATCTTAGCCAAAGTTGCAATATCATAAAGATTATCAATTGAATCTCCAGTTCGAGAACCCTCTTTTTGAGTTGCTAATAAAATATAATTTTCATATTTATTAGTAGATTCTTTAACTGCTTGAATTGATTTTTTTCTTCCAACATTTAAAGGAATAGTCATCGTTGGATAGATAACTACATCTCTTAGAGGAATGACAGGTACGACGTTTAATGTGTCTGACATAGGCTATTATAATACTCCTATATAATTAGATTACATCTTTAAATTTTTTTGTTTCGCCATCAGTAGTAACTAATTCTGGCTCGCTTATTTCTTTTATAGTATTTTCAGTAATTATGACTTTTTTAATATTTTTTGTAGAAGGTGTATGGAACATTATTTCTAATAAAACATTTTCCAATATCGTTCTAAGTCCTCTAGCTCCAGTCTTTCTTACTAAAGCCTTTTTAGCTATCTCTACCAATGCCTCATGAGAAAACTCTATTTCAATATTGTCCAATTTGAAAAGCTTAGTATATTGCTTTATCAAAGCATTTTTTGGCTCAGTCAATATTCTTATTAAATCTTCTTCTTTAAGTTCATTTAAAACGCTTATGATTGGTAATCTACCTATAAGCTCAGGAATAAGTCCAAACTTAGTTAAATCCTCACTCTCAATCTTTTGAAGAAGTCTATCTGTATCAAGATTAGTTTTTTGTTGAACAATATCAGCATTAAAACCTATGCTGACTTTATCCATTCTATGCTTAATAACTTTTTCTATGCCCGCAAAAGCACCGCCACAAATAAATAAGATATTAGATGTATCAACCTGAACCATATCTTGATTAGGATGTTTTCTACCGCCTTTAGGTGGAACTGATGAAACAGTACCTTCTATAAGTTTCAAAAGAGCTTGTTGAACCCCTTCTCCTGATACATCTCTAGTTATTGAAGAACTTTCAGATTTTCTAGCTATTTTATCTATTTCATCAATATATATAATACCCTTCTGTGCTTTTTCTACATCAAAATCAGCATTTTGTAAAAGTTTAACAATTACATTTTCTACATCTTCCCCAACATAGCCTGCTTCTGTAAGAGTAGTTGCATCGGCAATGGCAAATGGAACATTTAACAATTTAGCTAATGTTTGAGCAAACAAAGTTTTACCAGACCCAGTAGGACCCATTAAAAGAACATTACTTTTTTTAAGCTCCGTATCATCTTCATCAGTAGGTTTATTTGTTATTCTCTTATAATGATTATAAACAGCTACTGCCAGAATCTTTTTAGCATTCTCTTGACCAATAATATAATCATCAAGATATTTTTTTATTTCTACAGGTTTTGGTAGATTTTCAAAAGAAATATCACTTGCTAAATCACTCGAATTAAGTGATCCGCTATTAATTTTAGTTGAACACTTTTCAACGCATTCATTACAGATATTTCCATCTTTACCAGCAATGATATTCTTTACTTCATGCTGACTCTTTCCACAAAAGGAACAATATAAAATTTTTGACATAATATCTTCAAAAAACCTTATTTAAAAATTTATATTAAACAATTATAGAGTCTCTAGATTCTATAACATGGTCAATTAGGCCATAAGCTTGTGCTTCTTCAGCCATCATAAACTTATCTCTATCAGTATCTTTAACTATAGTTTCATAATCTTGACCAGTATGCTTAGCTAATACTTTATTTAGTCTTTCTTTAATTCTAATAATATTATTAGCATGAATTTCTATATCAGATGCTTGTCCTTTGAAACCACCTAAGGGCTGATGAATCATTATTTGTGAACTTGGAAGGCTATATCTTTTGCCTTTAGCCCCAGCAGTTAATAATAAAGATCCCATACTAGCAGCAAGACCTATACATATAGTAGATACATCAGGCTTTATAAATTGCATGGTATCATATACGCCCATACCAGCAGTTACTGCACCACCGGGTGAATTTATATAGAAATAGATGTCTTTATCAGGATCTTCAGATTCTAAAAATAAAAGTTGAGCTATAACTAAATTTGCAGATTGATCATTAACCTCACCATTTAAAAAAACTATTCTTTCTTTTAATAGTCTAGAATAAATGTCATATGATCTTTCACCTGCTGCACTTTTTTCTACAACCATAGGTACTAAATTATTATTAATCATTATAAGCCTCAATTTAAAAGTGATTCTTTAAGGTTTTCACTATCATATTTTATAGTGATTTTAGAAATTTCTATCAGATATTAAAATTGTCCCATTTGAGAAGCTTGCATATTAGCTCTTATAATCTCAAAGAAATCTTCTTTTTTCTCTGTAACTTGAGCTTGCTCTAAAACCCAGTCAGTCAATTTATTTTCAACCACAAGAGCTTTTAGATTATTTATTTCTCGTGGATTCTTTTTAATTTCTGCTTTTGTTTTTTCAGGTTCTTCATAAGCTTTTACCATTTCAGATAATAAAGCATCTACAGACTCATCATCTGCTTCAAAATTGTGAACTTTAAGAAGATTATCTAAAATCAGGCTAGTTTCTACACGCTGTTTAGCATTTTTTTCAAATAGATTATCTGGCAGTTGATCTACGTTAAACCCACTTTTTTCACCGCCCATACTTTTAATAAGATTTTGCTTAGCGGCATCAATTTCTCTTTTGATAAGAGCATTTGGTACATTAAACTCAGTTATTTCTCTTAAACCTTCAAAAAGCTGTTCTTTAACTTTCTTCTGAATTATAAATTTAAGTTCTCTTTCCATGTTTTCTTTAATCTCAGCTGAAAAAGTATCTACACTACCTTTAACTCCAAATTTAGCAACAAACTCTTCATCAACAGCAGGAAGCTCAGCTTCTTCTATCTTTTTAACTACTATATCAAATTGAGATTCTTTACCAGCTAATTCTTTATTTTGGTATTCTGTTGGGAAAGTTACAGTTATAGTTCTTTCTTCATCTTTTCTCATACCAATAATACCTTCTTCAAATCCTGGAATCATTTGGTTTGAACCTATAACTACCTGAGAAGCATCAGCAGATCCACCTTCGAAAACTTCACCATCTATTTTACCAACGAAATCTATAGTTACTTTGTCATCTTTTTGAACTTCTCTATCAACTTCATTCCAAGTAGCATATTGTTTTCTAAGATTGTCAATCATCTTTTCAACTTCAGCATCACCTAAATCAACGACAGGTTTTTCAATCTTAATTTTGTCAAACCCAGTTACTTCAAATTCTGGAAATAGTTCTATATTTGCAACAAATTTTAAAGGTTCACCTTCTTTATTTTCTTTCAAATCAACCTCTATACCTGCTACTTCTAATTTTTCATCTTGAATAGCCTTTGTATACTTTTTAGGTATAAGATCAGAAATGATTTCAAAGCGAATTTGCTCACCGTATTTTTTCTTAACAAGATTCGCTGGAACTTTTCCAGGTCTAAAACCATCCATTTTTATAGTTTTAGCCGTTTGGTTAATTCTTTTTGAAACCGCTGAATCAATTTCATTTGCAGGGACTTCTATTAATAAAGAACAATTAATACCTTCTTTCTTTTCAACTGTTACTTGCATTACTTATTTCCTATTTTAATTTTCTATTTAACAATTTTCTAATAGCAAATTTTAACTGTACTAGTGTAGATTGTCTACAGGTTTGTCCCATAATATATGACAATAAAATACTTTTATTGTACACTTCTGCATACATTGATATTTTAAGTTATTAATATATGGTAGCTATAACAATCACACTATGCTTACTAATAAGCCCTTTTGTATTGGCTTTTGCACACTCTGCTATTATTTTTAATAAACATAAAGCTTCACTCTATGCTAATTATTTTATAGTGTTTAATGTAAGCTATTATACTTTTATAAATAGTTTAGCTTATTTAGTATATGGAGATGGCATCAGTAAATTTCAAGGATGGATTTATTCACCAGCTATTTTTCAAATAGGTATCTTCCAATTATCTATATTTATTTATTCATTAATAGTTTTATTTAAAGATTCTAAATTTAAATCTGGAATGTTATTATTTTTCTCAATATATACAGTTTTAAATTCTTTTAGTCTTTTCACAGGAAATGTATCTGAACCGCACATTGTTCTATGGATGTTTATTTTAGGCCTAATAACAGCCTTTATTAGTTTCGTTTTTTATAGAATTTTAAAAAATTAATTTTGATTTTTTTGTAACTTAATCCAGTTTATATATCCATAAATTGAATTTAATAAGTAGATTAACCACATAGCTAAGAATGCTATTCCTCCAGAATCTGTGCCTGTATAATATTGCTGTATCCAAATTATTGTAGAAAGAACATTTATAATGATCCATAAAATCCATTGCTCAACATAAGCTTTTACCATTAAAAATATAGCTATAACTGAAATAACTCCAGTTAGAGAATCTGCTACTAAACCAATTTCTTGATGAAAAAAACCTTTCAAGATAAATATTCCATATAAAAAGGCAGATATTATGACACTAATTAACAATATGATTTGCTGTTTAAGACTTAAAGATTTTGTAACTATAGTAGAGTTTGTGTCTGTACTTTCTGGTTTAGTCCAACAATATAGACCATAGAACTGCATTGGAAAAAAGAAAAATATAAATAAGATAGCTTGTCCATATATTCCTTCTAATAAACAAAAATATGCGTAAGTTAAGTTATATATAAATGCAAAGAAATAATTTAAGATTTTTCCTTTAGCTATTAATACTAGGTTTAGCATACCTGTTACTGTAGCAACTAATGTCAAAGTTAGATATTTATCCGCTGTTATGAAGCTAATACAAGCTAATATAGTGGTTGATAGAAATAACCAAGCTATTTCATAAATATTCCAATCATTAAATATATCTTTGAGCTTAGTTTTTTTTAAATTTTTAAGATAGTTAAAAACTTGTGAAAAGAAGTTTGAAATAGCAGTTTGCATACTTTTCCTTATTTAATATGGCTAGCTATATCCATAGCACCAAAAATTCCAGCATTATCTCCTAAAGTTGCTAACTTAAATTCACAGTTTTCTAAAATTGGACTAAGAGCATATTTAGAACATGAGTTTTTGATTACTGAAATATATCTTTCTCCCACTGCTTCCATAACACCGCCACCAAATATTACTAAAGAAGGATTTAAAATATTCAAATAATTAGCCACACCAACCCCTAATGCCTTCATAGCACCTTCAATAATTTCTATAGCAATCTTGTCTTTAGATTGAAGAGCTTTTTTAATAAAGCTACTCTTTAACTTACCTTCATTTTCTATTACAAGTGAAATTAATGTACTTTTTATTCCTTTTTTATAAAGTGCTTTAATTCTTTTTTCTATCCCAACTTTTGCAGAATATACTTCTACGCAGCCTTGAGAGCCACAACCTTCACAATATGCACCATTACTGGCAATAGTTGTATGACCTATTTCAGCAGCCAAACCATTAGCACCTGAATAAAGTTGATTATTTATAATTAATCCACCGCCTATTCCAGTACCCACAAAAATGCCAACTATATCACCATATCCAATACCAGCACCATATTTCCACTCGCCAACAATACCAACATTAACATCGTTTTCTATGAATGCTGGGACTTTATATCTATCTTCTACAACTTGCTTAAGATTAATATTTACAATATTTATATTAGCAGAATGTTTGATTAAGCCAGTTTTTGTATCAACAAGTCCAGCAACACCTACACCAATGGATAAAAGCTTAGAATCATTACTAACATCATCTTTAAGTTTGTCTATTACTTTAAATAGTTGATCAATAACAATTTGTGTATCTTCTTTTGCTTTTGATTTTACTTTTGCTGTGGAAATCAATTTTTTATTACTATCAAATAGTCCAGCAGTCATATTACTACCGCCAATATCTACACCTATATACATACTATGACTCCCTATTTCTCAAAAACTGCTATTGATTCAACATGCATAGTATGTGGAAACATGTCCATCACTCCAGCACTAATAAGTTTATAACCTTTTTCATTTACTAATATACCCGCATCTCTAGCTAAAGTTGCCGTACTACAAGATACATAAACAATTTTATTCACATTAAATTTTTCTATATTTCTACAGACTTCTTCAGCTCCAGCTCTTGGAGGATCTAATAACATTTTGTTATATTCAAAATTATTAAACCACTCCTTATCTTCGAATCTTTCAAATAAGTTGGCAGCATAAAATTTAACATTTTTTATATTATTATTTTGTGCAGTTTCAATCGCCCTATTTACCATAGTTTGTTCACCTTCTACTCCAATAACTGATTTAGCGTATTTAGATATTGGTAAAGTAAAGTTTCCTAAACCACAAAATAAGTCAATGATAGAGTCATTCTTATTTATACCTAAAAGCTCAATAGCTTTTTTTATCATCTTTTGATTTATGTCAGTATTGACTTGAGTAAAGTCATTTGGCTCAAAACTTATATTTATACCTTCGATAGGAGAATACTCTAATTTAATAGGAGCAACATTTTCTTCTGGATATAATCTAAATATAGTATCTGGTCCTTTAGATTGTAAGTAAATCCAGTAACCTTGTTCTTGAGCAAATATTTTTATTTTTCTTATATCTTCATTAGTAAATGATTCAAGATGTCTGATAATAAGCGCTGTTCTAAAATCATCTTTTGCTACTTCTAATTGAGCTATCTGATTATATATAGATAAACTAGATATGAAATTAGTAATTGAACCTATATTTTCTCCAATACTTTTATCTAGAATAATACATTTATCAATATCAGCTAAATATTTACCATTGCGTTCTCTAAAACCAACAAGCACTTTTTCTTTTTTATTAACATACCTTACACCAAGACGTGCCTTGCCTCTATAGCCTTCAGTTTGACTAGTTTTTAAAGGTTCTAATATATTTAGAGGAGTTACATTATTACCCAGGTATTTCAGTTGGTTCAATAAAGTTTCTTGTTTATGAGTAATCTGTGCTTCAGATGACATATGTTGAAGACTACATCCTCCACAAAGTTCAAAGAAATCACATTTAGGAGAAATTCTACTTTCACTCTCTTTTATTATTTCTAAAGCTTTTCCTTCATCAAATTTTGCTTTTGAAAAGGTATATTCAAACTTTACTGTTTCACCAGGTAATGTAAATGGAATAAAAGTCGTTTTGCCATCTATTTTAGCTATGCCACGACCATCATGACTTAAAGAAACTATATTAGCTTCAAACATACCTTCTTTTAATTTATTTCTTCTACTTCTTCGCATGAAGTTAATGTATATTTTAATTTTTGAGTTATTTTATTTAATAAAACTTATTAATACAAATTAAAAATGGAATTTAAAAGAATAATTATTCGTGGTGGGTGCTGAGGGGTTCGAACCCCCGACCCTCGCCTTGTAAGGGCGATGCTCTCCCAGCTGAGCTAAGCACCCGAATAATGTGATAAATTATATATTCAAATTAGATAAAGTCAATATAATTAAACTTCATTTTTCAATATTTGTTGAGGAGTTATTCTAGATTCTGCGATTTCTCTAAGAGCTAATACTGTAGCTTTCTCTTTTTTTCCATAATCCTCATCAGAATACCCATTTTTTAATATAGAGTTAGCTCTCATAGAAGCTAATACTACTAAGTCAAATCTTGTTTCTACTTTATCTAAACAATCTTCTATTGTTACTCTAGCCATACTACTTTATGCTCCTATTTTAATAATTGTTTTACTTTATTATAAATTATATCAATAACTGTTTTATTTTGCGCCCCATCTGGAATTATAATATCAGCTTTTCTTTTTGAAGGCTCAATAAATTTTATATGCATTGGTCGGACAGTTTCTAAATATTGACTAACTATACTATCTACAGTTCTGCCTCTTTCATTTTGATCACGCAATAATCTTCTTATAAAACACAAGTCTGATGGAGTATCCATATAAACTTTAAAATCCATCATATTGAGTAACTCTGCATCATTAAATAGCATTATGCCTTCTAATATAATTACATTAACTCCATTAGGAACTTTTTGAGCTAATGAAGATACTCTTGAATGAGTTTTATAATCATAATGAGGTACATATATATCCTCACCTTTAATAAGTTTAACCAAATCTTTCTTTAAAAGATCATGATCAAAAGCATCAGGATGGTCATAGTTAACTTTAGAAGCCTCTTCTTGACCAATAATATTTCCCCAGTCTTTGTAGTATCTATCTTCAGATATTACAGCAACTCTATCTAAATGATGTGATTCTAGTTTTTCAACAACAGCATTAGAAAATAAAGTCTTGCCAGATCCAGAGCCTCCTACAATTCCCATTATAAAGACTTTAGACACTATATACTCCTATATGTCAATTTTAGGTTGAGCTTTAATAAAGCTATCAAGCTCTTTTATGATTTTTAAGAATTCTTTTATTTTATACATTGGGAAAGAATTTGGTCCATCACTTTTAGCCTCACTTGGATTAGGGTGAGTTTCCATAAATAATCCATCTATACCAACTGCTGTAGCAGCTTTAGCTAAAACAGGAACAAACTCTCTTTGTCCACCAGAAGTAGTGCCTTGACCACCTGGTAATTGAACTGAATGAGTAGCATCAAAAACTACTGGACAACCTGTAGATTTCATTATTTCTAACGATCGCATATCAGAAACTAGGTTGTTATATCCAAAACTAACGCCTCTTTCACAAACCATAATTTGATCATTACCAGTAGCCTTAGCTTTATTAACAACTTGTTGCATATCCCATGGCGCTAAAAATTGACCTTTTTTAATATTTACGGGTCTATTTTGCTTACAAACTTCTGTAATAAAGTTTGTTTGACGACATAAAAAAGCGGGGGTTTGCAGTATATCAGCTACTTCAGCTACTTCAGCAAAAGGAGTATCTTCATGAACATCTGTTACTATAGGTAATGAATAAGTTTTTTTTACTTTAGAAAGTATATCTAAACCCTTATCTATACCCAAACCTCTAAAGCTATCAATTGAAGAACGATTTGCTTTATCAAAAGATGATTTATAAACAAAGTTTATATTTAACTCTTGGGTAATTTCTTTAAGATATCCTGCCGTGTCCATAGCCATTTGTTCTGACTCAATAACACAAGGACCAGCTAATAAAAATAAGGGCTTATTTTTTCCAATTTCAAAGTTTGCTATTTTCATAAATTATATACTCCCTTAAATTTTCTAAAATTTTAGAAAAGATATTAAATAAATTTTATACTGAAAAAGATGAGCCACAACCACAAGTTGTTTTAGCATTAGGATTTCTTATTACAAAATAAGCTCCTTCTATATCATCCTTATAATCAACATCGGCACCAACTAGATATTGAAAACTCATAGAGTCAACCAAAAGTCTAACTCCATTTTTAGTTACAATAATATCATCTTCTTTTATTTCATCATCAAATGCAAAAGCATACTGAAAACCAGAGCAGCCCCCACCTGTTATATAAACTCTAAGACTTAAAGAGCTATCGCCCTCTTCGTCTATAAGTTCTTTAACTTTTAAAGAAGCTGCTTCTGTAAAATTAATTGGATCAACACTTCCAACTACTTCACTCATATATTACCTCTTTACTAAAGCTAGTTTAATTCTGCCAGTTCTATCTATATTTTGAACAATAACTTCAAGAACCTGTCCTTCACTCAGACTATTTGGTTTTATATTATTCTGTTCAAGATCTGCAAAAGGTAAGAAGCCATCTTTACTTCCTAACACATTTACAAAAGCTCCAGAATCTAAAAGTTTGACTATTTTACCTTTATAAATCTCACCCTCTTCACATTCTGCTGTTATAGTTGTAATCTCTGCAACAGCAATATCTAAAGCTTTTTTATCTTTTGCAAAAACCTTTATTTCTCCAGAGTCTGAAGTATCTATCTGAGCGCCTGATTTTTCAACTATAGCTTTTATTACAGATCCTCCTCGACCTACAACATCTTTTATTTTTTCAGGGGCTATATTCATAACATGTATTTGAGGAGCAACATCAGAAACATTTTCTTTATGCTCTTTTATTACTTCATTCATAATTCCTAATATATGAAGCCTACCTTTTCTAGCTTGTTCTAAAGCTTGCTCCATAATTTCTCTAGATATACCTTTTATTTTGATATCCATTTGTAATGCTGTAACACCGTATCTAGTACCTGCTACTTTAAAGTCCATATCACCAAGATGATCTTCATCTCCTAATATATCTGAAAGCACAGCATATTTATTTCCATCTTTTATAAGACCCATTGCAATACCAGCAACAGGTTCTGCTATAGGAACACCAGCATCCATCATAGATAATGATGATCCACAAACTGTTGCCATAGAGCTAGAACCATTTGATTCTAATATTTCAGAAACTATTCTTACAACATATGGGTATACATCTTCATTAGGGAAAACAGCATTTGTTGCTCTTTTTGCTAAATTAGCATGCCCGACCTCTCTTCTTTTAGGTGCTAAGCCAACGGCTCCTGCTTCACCAACAGAATATGGGGGGAAGTTATAATGTAGCATATATCTAGCTTTATCAATACCATCTAGACTTTCTACTAATTGAGCATCTCTATCACTACCTAACGTTGTTACAACTAAAGCTTGTGTTTCACCTCTAGTAAATAAGGCTGAACCATGGACATTAGGAAGCACGCCTATCTTAACATTGATAGGTCTTATAGTTTCTGTACATCTACCATCTATTCTAGGTTTACCATTCAAAATATTAGATCTTACAATATCTTTTTCTATATCATGAAAAGCTTCTAAAATTTCTTTTTCTTGATACTCATTTTCATCTGTATCGCTAGAAAAAATAAATTCAAGAACACTTTTTCTTAATTGAGATAATTGAACGTTCCTTTCTTGTTTAGAAGGAGTCATATAAATAGCTTCTATTTCACTATAAAATTGAGATTTAATTTGTGATTTTAGAATTTTATTAATTTCATAAACTGAGTAGCTAAATCTATCTTTAGCAGCAAACTTAGCTAATCTATTTATAGCAGCGATTATAGTTTTAACATGTTTATGTCCATATAAAACTGCTCCAAGCATTACACTCTCAGGCAAACTTTTTGCTTCAGACTCAACCATTAATATAGCATCATCAGTACCTGATACAACAAGATCCAGATTTGACTCTTTAAGATCATCTTTGCAAGGATTTAAAGTATATTTACCATTTATATAGCCTACTTTAACACCTGCAATAACATCATTATAAGGAGCTCCAGATATAGCTAAAGAAGCTGAGGCACCAATCAATGCCAAAATATCAGGACAAGTTTTATTATCATATGATAAGACTGTTGCAACTATTTGAATCTCATTAAAGAAACCATCTGGGAAAGTAGGTCTTATAGATCTATCTATTAGTCTAGATATTAAGATTTGCTCATCCGATGGTCTAGCTTCTCTTCTTGTAAATCCTCCTGGAATTTTACCCGCAGCATATGATTTTTCTAAATAATGAACAGAAAGTGGAAAAAAATCAGCTCCCGGAGCTACTTCTTTTTTTACAACTGTAGTCACAAGAATTACAGTATTACCACATTTAACAGTAACCGAGCCATCAGCTTGACGAGCTAAGCCACCAGTTTCTAGAATAACCTTATCATTACCTAGTTCGAAGACTTCTTTGAATATTCTCACAGTTTATAACCTTATTGAGTGTATTTGAAACTAAAAATTTTAAGATAGCTTGACTGTTTAATTATTTACGTAACTCTAGTCTTTTTATTAAAGAACGGTATCTTTCTACATCTTTATCATGAAGGTAGTCTAATAATTTGCGACGTTGACTAACTAATCTTAAAAGGCCTCTTCTTGAGTGATTATCTTTTTTATGTGTAGCAAAATGACCTTGTAAATCATTAATTCTAGCTGTTAACAATGCTACTTGAACTTCTGGTGAGCCTGTATCACCTTCAGCTAATTGATAATCTTTAATTATTTGTTGTTTATTTTCTGTATTTATCATTTAATTTTACTCCATTTGTTATTTAAGTTTTATTTAGACCGCACAAAGGAACAGCCTAACGCAAGTATTTTATATTATATATGGATAAAACACAAAGGATTATTTGTCTAGCTTGTCAGGAGTTATTCCCATAACTTGTAAAGCATTAGCTGCGACATTTGAGAAGATAGGTGCTGCGACTGCACCACCACCATACTTTTCACCTTTAGGGTTATCGATAGTAACAGCAATAGCTATTTGCGGATTAGTTGCTGGAGCCACACCAACAAAACTAGCTAAATAACTAGCTCCATATCCACCACTTGCTGATAATTTACGGGCTGTTCCTGTTTTACCTGCAATATGGTAAAGTTCTGTTTTAGCTAATGAGCCAGTACCTCCAGAATCTTCTACTACAGATTGCATCATACTAATCATTTCCTCAGAAACTTTTTTTGATGCTATTGGTCTAGAATCTATTTCTTCATTAGGATTTCTTTTAAGAATTGTCGGTTTAATATAATTCCCATCATTAGCTATAGCTGATAAAGCTGACACTAGTTGCATGTCTGTAGCATTCATACCATAGCCAAATGATAATGTAGCCAGCTGAAACTCGCCCCATTTATCTTTAACTGGGACAAAGCCACTTCTTTCTCCTGGTAGCTCTATACCTGTTTTCATACCAAATCCATAATTGTATAATGAAGTCCCTAAAACAGATTGATCTTCTATTTCTAATATCAGCTTAGATATACCGACGTTACTAGATTTCATAAGTATGTGTCTAAGATCTAGAAGTCCATAGTCTCTGAAGTCTCTAACCGTATTTTTACCTATTCTATAATATCCTGGGGATGTATTAACTTCCGTATCAGGAGTTACATCTTCTCCATATGTAAGAGCTGTTGCAGCAGAAAAGACTTTCATTACTGACCCCAACTCATATACATCAGTTACTGCTCTATTTCTTCTTTTATCTGGATAAGCATCGGTCATATCATTTGGATTATAAGATGGATAATTAACCATAGCTAATATCTCACCCGTATGAATATCTTCAATAATTACAGAGCCTGCATCTGCATTAAATTCTATTATCCCTTTTTTCAAGTATTTATATGCAATGTATTGAAGCCTTGAATCTATACTTAACATTAGGTTGTGACCATTTTGAGGTTCTACATAGCTCGACTCATCTTTTGATGCCACACCACCTTTTAGATCTTTTTTATACTCAAAATAACCATTTTTCCCTGTTAGAAAATTATTGAACTCAAGTTCTAGACCTTCTTGCCCTTTTCCATCAACGTTAGTAAATCCTATAATATGTGAAGAAACTTCTGCTGTTGGATAATATCTCTTAAACTCTCTAATCACATGAACACCAAGAACGTCTAAATCTTTTACATCTTGAGATAGATAGGGCTGAACTTTTCTTTTTATATATACAAATCCACTTCTCCCTTCCCTAGCTTTTATCTGTCTTTTTATTTTTTCTTGACTATCTTCTGATAAGCCCAATATAGTCATAATTTTTTGTAGTTTTTCAGAATCTGCTGAAATATAGAATGGATCAACCCATATGGTATCTACTGGTGTACTTATTGCTAAAGGATTGTTATTTCTATCAAGAATAATTCCTCGATATGCTTTTATATCTATACTCCTATCACTTCTATTATCACCCTCTTGTTTTAATTTATCATGCTGTATAGTATCCATATAAACAAGTTTAAGAGCTAATATAATAAAGCTTATTACAATGAGTATTGTAATTATGAAGTGTCTTAACTTAGGGTTATAATGCTTCATTAGTATTTTTCCCATCGTCAATAAATACAATGTCTTTTTTAGTTGGTAGCATCATACCCTCATCCTTCGCAAACCCTTCTACAGCTGTTGGCGTAGCAAGAGAGCTATATTCTAAAACAATTTGGCTCCATTGTTCATCAAGTTTACTATCCTCAACTATCAAATCTTTTTCTTGAGTAAGTTGTAATTTATACTCAAAGCGAATATAAATTAATGAAAAAGCTGACAATAAAAGGATAAATAATAATATAAAAGAAATAATTACTCCTTTTTTATAAAAACTATTTGTTAATGACTCAAATAGTCTGATTCTAATTTGTCTGTTATTTAATATCATAGTTTTTCTACTACTCTTAGTATAGCGCTTCTTGATCGAGCGTTCTGTTCCAGCTCATCTAGCTGAGCTCGGCATTTTTTATTTATCCACTTTACTTCGATAGAGTTATCATCTTCTGGCAAAAACTTAGAAATTCTAGTATTAATTGTTTTTGGTTTTGATAATTCTGTGAATTTCTGTTTAATTATTCTATCTTCTAAAGAATGAAAAGAAATAGCAGCAACTCTTCCATTAGACTTTAGAACTTTCATAATATCGTTTATAAGTTGTTCTAAATCACCAAGTTCATTATTAACGTATATTCTTAAAGCCTGAAAGCACCTTGTTGCAGGATTCTTTTTTTCTTTTTTCCCAATTGTATCTCTAATTAAATTAGCTAAAGTCAAAGTATTTGTTATTTTACCGTTTTGCTTTAAATATTCTTTTATTTTTATAGCTATTTTATAAGAAAATTTTTCTTCACCATAGACTTTAAAAATGTATGACAGTTCTTTAATATCAAGTTGCTCTAATGCTTCGGATGCAGTTATTCCTTTTGTATTATCCATCCTCATATCAAGAGGTCCATCATGCATAAAGCTAAAGCCTCTTTCTGCAACATCTAATTGTGGAGATGAAACACCAAGATCCATAATTATTCCATCAATTCTTTCCAATAAATTTTCTTTTAAGCAGTAATCATAAATTTCAGTAAAACTAGAATGTATGATTTCAAAATTTAAATATTGAGAGAAATTAGTTTTAGCATAATTTATTGCCTCAAGATCTTTGTCAAAAGCTATTAGCTTTCCTGTATTAGAAAGCTTATCTAAGATTGCTTTAGAATGCCCGCCTCTTCCAAATGTGGCATCAATATATATACCATCTTTCTTTATATCTAAGCCATCAATAGACTCTTTTAAGAGTACAGAGAAATGCATTATTTAACTATTCTCCATGAACTAATTCATTAGCTAATTTTTTAGCCTTTGAAAAGTCTGTTTTACCGGATCCCAACTTGGGAATTGACTTAACTTTAAAGTAGTTTGTTGGTTTATAAAGATTTTCTATACCAGAGTGTCTGACTATATCTTTTAACTCAGCCTCATCTATATTTAAAGTGTACAGTAAGTTTATAATCTCACCTCTTTTAGCATCGTTAGTAGCTACAGCAAGTATTTCGAAATCTATTTCATGGGAGTCATGACCTTTTTCTCTTAATGCATCATACACTTTTTGCTCTAATAGTCCTAAACTAACCATTTCTCCAGCAACTTTTGCAAATCTAGAGTATCTATCAACAACAGTAAGATACCCCTCACCATCTATTTTTCCTTTATCTCCTGTTATGTACCAAGTATAACCATACTTTTCTATCATAACCTCATCAGTTTTAGATTTGTCATTAAGATAATAATCCATTTTATTGACACCTCTATAAATGATCATACCCTCTTCACCTAAAGGTAACTCTTCATGAGTATCTGGGTTAATTATTTTAAACTGACCACCTGGAACAGTATGTCCTACAGTCCCTATTTTATTTTTTTCTTTTCTTGGCCTATTTACTGCTGCTACTGGTGATAGTTCAGTAGTACCATACCCTTCATTAATGACTTTATCAAATTTAGCTTCGAACATAGTCCTGACTTCAGTCGATAACTTCTCAGCGCCTGTAATAATAAGCCTTAAACTAGCTAAATCTTCTTTTGCAACTGATTTATTTTTTGTATAAATCCTTAAAAAAGTTGGAGTTGCACAAAGAACAGTTGATTTATATTTTCTAATTAAATTAGCAACACCTTTAGCATCAGTAGGATCTGGATGACAAGCAATAAACCCACCCTGAAGTAAAGAAACTAGAGATATTGTTAGACCAAATCCATGAAATATTGGTAAGATCCCAGCAACTGAATCACCTTCTCTACATTCAATAACTAAAGTACTTTGATAAACATTAGCTAAAAGATTTTTATGTTTTATGACAATACCCTTTGGAATACCTTCACTTCCACTACTAAATATTATGAAAGCTAAATCATCAAGCTTGGCCGCTTTAACATATTTTTTAACTAAGAAATTTACAGGTAAAAGCTTAGTTTCAAGAAGAACCTTGATCGCTTCAGGTTTTTTAATCTGCTTCTTAATATCTTCTAAGTAAATTATTTTACAAGCCGAAAATATTTCTTGGACAAAAAATCCCTTATTTGCTAATTTCTCTACAAAGGCTTTTGAGGTAATGATGGTTTCTATCTCAGCACTACTAATTGCATATCTAAGAGCATCTGGAGAGGCTGTATAATTTAAGTTCACTATACCTTTTCCTCTCATCAACAAAGAAAGTAATGCTAAGTATCCACCACTACTAGTAGGCAAACAAATACCAACATTAGCCTCACCTTTTGTCATTTTTTCTAGCTTTTGAGACATAAGAATTGATGCAATTGTAAATTTATTTCCATCAAGAGTTGTTCCCAAGGTATCAGTTATAACCTCATTTTTACCAGCATTTAACATTTGTCTAAACCAAATTTCAGTCAATGGTTTTAGACAAGCTAAATATTTATCCCATGTTTTAATGGATAAGTCATCTAGCTCTTCTTTAACTGTTTTTAGACTATTTAATTTTTCTATATCAAAAAATATTTGTTTTCTTAAATTTTTTCTATCTGAAAAGCTAGGCATCTCAGGACCACAAATAAACATTAAATATCTATTTTCGCTATGTTCAACATGAGATATATCTTCAATATTTATTAAAAGTAGGCTGTCTTTTTTCCAAAAAGAAATATGATCTGTATAGATAATTCCATTAGCAATCAGTTTTTTTCTTAATTTTTTAATTTTAGGACTTACTCTTCCTAATACAGTAATTTTAAGATCTTTTTTAATTTCTTTTATAGCAAGTATAGATATGATAGATGTATCATTAGATATTAAAATAGAACCGCTTTTTAAATTATCTAAATTTAGATTCTCATTATATTGATAAAGATAAGTTTGATTCAAGGCTTTATGTATCGATGATTTAAGCGAATTAAAAAACATTGGTTCTCCTATTTATACCTAACTATAACCACAAGATATTATGTTATCATATAACAACTTAATTTTTTATAAATTCAATACTTATGCCAGAATTACCAGAAGTAGAAACTGTTAAAAATGGACTAATAAGACATATTATAAATAAAAAAATATTCTCTATTAAAATAAATGCAGATAAATTAAGATATCCTATTAATAAAGATAAGTTTTCAGAAATTGTTAATCTAAAAGTTAGAGAAATTCAACGCAGAGGAAAACATTTAATAATCTTCTTAAATGATGACTTACAACTAATAGTGCATTTAGGAATGTCTGGAGTTATTAAAGTCGAAAATAAAAAAACTTATAGTTCTAAAAAACATGATCATATATTAATAGAATTTGAGAAAGATATTTTAATTTACAATGATCCAAGAAGATTTGGATATTGGTTAGTTAATAACAACAACATTCCTTTTGAACATAAAGTCTTGATTAATCACGGTGTTGAGCCTTTAACTGAAGATTTTGATGTTAAGTATTTAGAAACTAAGCTTAAGCATAGCTCAAAGAAAATAAAACAAGCTATTATGGATAATAGTACTGTAGTTGGTGTAGGCAATATATATGCCTCAGAGGCTTTATTTAAAAGTAATATTTTACCAACAAGAATATCTAAGACTTTATCAAAAAAAGAAATAACCAAACTAGTCCATGCTATAAAAGAAATATTAAAAATAGCGATAGAGCAAGGTGGAACCACTCTAAAAGATTATAAAAATACAGAAGGTAAGCCCGGTTATTTTTCTCAAAAATTAAATGTTTATGGCAGAGCTAAGCAACCTTGTTACATTTGTAAAAGTGAGATTAAAAGCGAAGTTATAGGTCAAAGAAATACTTATTTCTGTACAAAATGTCAGAAATAAGGAGAATTAAGTATTATACGTCAAGGTTTACAACATTTAGAGCATTAGATTCTATAAAGTCTCTTCTTGGCTCTACTTCATCTCCCATCAAAGTTGTAAATAAAGCATCAGCCTCTACAGCATCTGATACAGATACTTGGAGTAAGACTCTATTCTCTGGATCCATTGTAGTTTCCCAAAGCTGTTCAGGGTTCATTTCTCCAAGACCTTTATATCTTTGAACATCCTGTCCCTTTTTAGCTTCTTTTAAAACCCAATCAATAGCTGACTCAAAATCATCAATATATTCTTTACGAGCTCCTCTTTCAACATAAGCTCCTTTAAAAGAGATATCAGCAATTACTTCTCCATAAGTGATTAAATTTTCATAATCTTTAGTTGAGAAGAATCCATGCTTAACAATATAATCTGTATTGTGACCATTTTGATAATGATTTACACCATATGCTAAGTGTTGTTGCTCATTATCATCAGTATATGTTTGCTTTATGAACTTAAACTTTTCATATGCTAAAGCTTTTTCATTACACTTAGTTACTATGTCTTGCCACCATTCATAAGCATTTTCATCAGTATATCTAGGACTATATGCAAATGTTCTTAAAAGCTTTTCAGGATATATTTTTGCATATTTTTTTATAACTTTTTCATATTGTTGATACAAGCTATAGTAATTAGATAGAGCAACACCTGAAATAGTAGTATCTCCAGCTACAATTATAGTTCCTTCTAGACCAATATTTCCTAAATATACTGCTAAAGCATCTTCATCTTTAAGATACGTTTCTTGCTTTCCTCTTTTAATTTTATATAAAGGAGGTTGAGCAATATATAAATATCCTCTTTCAACTAATTCAGGCATTTGTCTATAGAAAAATGTTAAAAGCAATGTGCGAATATGAGAACCATCGACATCAGCATCCGTCATCAATATTATTTTATGATATCTAGTCTTTTCAGGATTATAATCTTCAGCACCTATTCCACATCCAAGAGCTTTTATTAAGGTACCAACCTCTTGTGAAGCAAGCATCTTATCAAAACGAGCTTTTTCAACGTTTAATATTTTACCTTTAAGAGGAAGTATAGCTTGTGTTTTTCTATCCCTTGCTTGTTTAGCAGAACCTCCTGCAGAATCTCCCTCAACTAAATATAATTCTGAAAAAGCTGGATCCTTTTCTTGGCAATCTGCAAGTTTCCCAGGCAATCCAGCTATATCTAAAGCACCTTTACGACGAGTCATATCGCGAGCTTTACGCGCTGCTTCTCTAGCTTTCGCAGAATCTAAGATTTTTTCACAGATTATTTTAGCTTCTTTAGGATTTTCTTGTAAAAACTCTCCGAGTTTTTCATTCACTAAAGATTCTACTGCAGACTTAACATCAGAAGATACTAACTTATCTTTTGTTTGAGATGAAAATTTAGGGTCAGGAACTTTTACAGATAATACAGCAGCTAAGCCCTCTCGAGTATCTTCACCGGTTATAGTAACTTTTAGTTTTTTATTAAAGCCTTCAGCTTCAATATAAGTGTTCATGGTTCTTGTTACTGCTGCTTTAAGCCCAGATAAGTGAGTGCCACCATCTCTTTGAGGTATATTGTTAGTAAAGCAAAAAATCGATTCCTTATAAGAGTCATTCCATTGTAAAGCTAGTTCAACTTGAATATTATCTTTTTCGCCGCCAACTGCAACAACGTTTTCATGGATTGGTTTTTTACTTTTATTTAAATAATTGACAAAAGCAGTTATTCCACCATCGTATTTGAAAATTTCTGATCTATCATTTATTTTATCAATTAACTCTATTTTTACACCTGAGTTTAAAAAAGATAATTCTCTAATTCTTTTCATTAAGATGTCATAATCAAAATCTACAAAAGAGAATGTTTCTTTACTAGGTTTGAATCTGATTGTTGAACCAGTTTTGTCAGTAGCTTCCATTTGTTTTAGAGGATATTGAGGTACTCCGTGTACATATTCTTGATAGTATCTATAGCCATTACGACTTATATCTAAAGAAAGCCATTCTGATAGTGCGTTTACCACAGAAACACCTACACCGTGCAAACCACCTGATACTTTATATGAATTGTCATCAAACTTACCGCCCGCATGTAATACAGTCATAATAACTTCAGCAGCAGATCTTCCCTCTTCTTTATGTATATCTGTTGGTATACCCCTACCATTATCACTTACAGAAACAGAACCATCAGTATTTATTATTACTTTTATGTCATCACAATGACCAGCCAGTGCTTCATCTATTGCATTATCAACAACTTCAAAAACCATATGGTGAAGACCACTTCCATCATCTGTATCACCAATATACATTCCTGGTCTTTTTCTTACGGCATCAAGCCCTTTTAATACTTTAATACTAGACGAGTCGTAAGCTTTATTTTCAGACATTAAGAAACTCCAATTTATTTAAGAATAAACTAAAAACAATTAGTGAAATTATAACATAAATAAAGCCAAATTGTTTTAGATATGATAAAAAGTCATTTTAAGACCTTATTAAATCTAATCTAAAATGCTAGAATATAGTAATTTTATAGGTTAATAATGTTAAAGGTTAGGTTTTGAAACTGTCTCATAAGTTATTATTCATAATACTTTTTATCTCTTTAATTGCAGGGGCTTTTTTTGCAGGTAAAGAAAGTGAAAAGAATGAAATGAAAATAGCCATTGAAAATGATGTAGCATTTAATGAAACAACAAAAACCCCTGAAACAACTCAAAACTGTAGACCTGCAGTCAAAAACTCTAGAGATAATTACGTTATAGGATATGGAAGCTTGATGAATAAAGATTCAAGAATGATAACAGTTCCAGATGCTAAGTTTGCTGCACCGATTTTAGTAAGTAATTTTGAAAGAATATGGGCATCAAGAGGAACTAAATCTAACGCTACTTATTTATTAGCTATTCCTAATGATGGTTATTTAATGAATGCCATTTACTATCCATCATCAGCTGAAGATATACAGGCTACAGACTTAAGAGAAGCTTCATATTGCAGAGTAAAAGTCTTAAGAAAAGATATTCTTCCTTTGGGTATTAAAAGTTTACCTAAGGGAGATTACTGGATGTATGTCAAAAGCTTCAGTGATGCTGAATTTCCTACGAAAGATTTCCCGATACTTCAATCGTATGCTGATGTATTTTTAACTGGCTGTTTGCAAACTCAGGGAGAATTTAACTTAACCGAGTTTGGAAAGCTTTGCTTTACAACAACATATAATTGGGATTTGGCAAACTGGATGAATGATAGGTCCAATCCTAAATATGAAAGATACTCAGACACTACTAGAAAATATACAAATCAAATAGATAGCATCATTTCAAGAATGGGCATCAATGATGATCAACTCTAATCTTTCTCGTAAAATTTGTATAGCGCCTATGCTAGATTGGACAGATAGGCATTATCGCTATATGATGCGACTAATCACAAAAAAGACTATGCTTTATACAGAGATGGTAACACTAAATGCCATTTTGCATGGAAATAAAGATATCTTACTAAAATACTCTGACATAGAACATCCAGTAACTTTACAATTAGGTGGTTGTGTACCAAAAGATTTTGTCACTTGTGGCAAGTTAGCTCAAGACTTAGGGTATAATGAAATAAATATAAATGTAGGCTGCCCTAGCGAAAGAGTACAAAAAGGGAACTTTGGTTTATCTTTAATGGCTGAACCAGAAACAGTAGCTGATTGTGTAAAAGCAATGAAAGACAACTTAGATATTCCAATATCTATAAAATGTCGTATTGGTTATGACAACAATGATAGTTATTTAGAGTTATGTAATTTTTTACAACTGCAAATTAAGGCTGATGTTGACTATATTTGTATTCATGCTCGTAAAGGTTGGTTAAGGGGCTTATCTCCTAAAGAAAATAGAACTATTCCAGAACTAAATTATGATACTGTTTATAATGTCAAAAGAGATTTTTCTAATATTCAAATTGGTATTAATGGTGGGATAAAAACATTGGATGATATAAATAATCATTTAATGCATGTTGATAGCGTAATGATTGGAAGAGAAGCTTATCATAACCCTATGATTTTTAAAGATGTTGATGATGTTTTCTATAACGATAAAAAAAATGAGTTAACTCCATACAAGGTAGCTGAACAGTTTATAGAATACATTGAAGATCAAATGCGTAATGATTCATCTATAAAGTTAAACAATATGACCAAGCATACCTTAAACCTTTTTAATGGCTTACCAAATGCTAAACTATTTAGAAGATACTTAAGTGAGAATGCCACTAAAAAAGATGCTGATGTTGATACATTTATTAATGCATTAAAAATTTTGAAACTATTCTAATAAAAAACCTTTATAATATTGCTTTAAATACTAAGACATATTTCTATTAGAAATAGTATTTTTTTTCTAAAGTTATAAATGTGCCTTATTATAAGAATTTATATAATCAAATACGTCAAACTTATAAATCTATTTAATAATAACTATTCAACAGAGCCTATTTTACCTATTACATACTTACCTATATTGTAGCTGGGAATAAGATCGACATTTTTTAAGGAAAGATTAATATTGCTTATGCAACTATTCAAATAATCTTCATAGATTTCTATAATTTTTTGATTCGTTTTTCTATATTTATAATTAACACTTATAATATCTATTTTCTTTTGAAGATTGTAACCAATATATGTATTAAATCCGATTATATTATGAGGTTTAATATAAGTATTACATTCAATAAAATAACATTTATTTTTCACTAAATTAGAAACTATATTTTTTTTAGTTAGCTCATGTTGAATTTTAGTTAAACTTTTATATTCTGGAATATGCATGAGTTTTTTCTTAAGTATTTTTTTTAAAAAAAGGTTTAAAAGTCTCTCCGTTAAAAAACATATATTATTTGAGTCTAAACTATTTTCTTGCTCATAATACAATTTTATAAGTTCTACAAAATTAGGAATATTAATTATATTGACTTCTATTATAATTTTTTCTCTAATTTCATATATTCTATTAAATAGTTTATTAGATTGAAAAATAGAAAATAATGGTATAAAAGATATTTGATTTAAATTTATACTTTCTATTTTCAAAAAATAGAATAGAACTTCAAAATGATTAAAACTAGATTCAATCTTTTTTTGTAATAAAGTTAGCATCTTACTTTAGTCTAAAAGTTATGAAAAATGAATAAAAAAGCTATAATCTTTTAAACTCTTTGATACATGAAAAATAACCATGCTTTTTGTCGAAAAACAATGACTTAACTCATCACATTCAAATAACTCTAGAATATAACCATTAGAAGGATATTTTTCTTGTAAACTTTTAGGTAATTCTTCAAGTATAGACTTCCTTTTTTTTATTCCTTCTAAAGATAAATTCTTTACTATATCCATTCTATCTAAACTTGAAATCTTTAAATAGTCAATATTATTGATATCTATTTCTCCATTACTAAAATTCTTAGTAACAATAATATATATCTTTTTATTTTTCTCTAGTTGATTTACATTCACAATGAAATGTTTATTATTATCATATTCAAATTTATCAACATTTTTTTTATCTAAAAGAAATGTATTAAATTTAGAAAAAAACTTTCCTATTTGTTCCAGAGAAGAAACCGGTTTATTTATTTGAAAGTACAATTTTTCCTTATTATGGAACATAAAAAAATTTTCAATATATAAAATTATTTGTATTAATTCTTTATAAATTTCAAAAGGTGATATTAATGATTTAATATTATCTCTTTGCGATAATATATATAATAAATAAGATATCTTATTTATTATATATATATCTTTCATAGATACATTTTGTAAAATATTTAATAATTTCTTTATATTCATTAAATCTGATGCAAGATTATCTAGAAACTCATCAAAAACATGTGCATCTAATGACAATAATGGAATATCTATTTTTTCTAAAAAAACATGTTCATCTACTATTCTAATTCTTGCAATTCTTATTCCAAATTTTTCTCTAATATTGCTAAGGAAATACTCACTAAAGCTATATCCCCCATTTTCATCAATATAACGAGTATTAATAAATATATCAATAAAATCGTCTACTTTAGTTTCAAGTTTAGCTAAATTCAACTGAATAGGTTGTTTTATTTGTATTAACTCGTTTTCAGAACTATAAATACAAGCTGATTCTATTTCAAAAATATTATTTTTTAATTTCTGTTTATTTATTTTTAAAGAAAAAATAGCTTCATTTAAGCCAAATGGGATTAGAGTATTTCGATATATATTTGATATATTTACGTTATTTTGTTCATTTAAATCTTTAGCAGTAAGAATACCACCATCAAACCATTTTTTTTTTAACATATTACCTACTTTATTTCTACATTTCCTGATTTTATTTCTACATTGGTAGCATCAAAGACAATATTTTTAGATTTGAACACTATTTTTTCTTTTTGTAATTCTATTATTGAATTATAAACTTTTAGAGTTATTTTTTCATCCTCATCTAATTCTAGACTGATATCTTTATCAATAATATTTAAAGAACAATTTTTAGATACATTAAGCTTTATTTTTCCATCATTACCGAAGTTAATTTTTGCAAGATTATCCTTATTTATATTTTCTAAACATAAATCTTTCTTTGATATGATTATTTGTCTATATTTATTTGTCGCCGGCACTTTATATAACCTTTAGTTAGTAAAAAAATTTTTATAATCTAAAGCTAAGAATGACTTTAAAAGCTCATACTTGTTAGAGCCATTTTTTTCTTGTGTATTCATATCTATTTCTTCAAATATATCATTATCAATTAGTATTTTGAAAAAAGAGTGTGAAATAGAAGGAACAATATCTTTTAAACGAACTTCATTCAACATTCTATATATATCTTCATATAAAATTGATAATTTATCAATATCATTACTATGACTATTATTTCTAAATATTTCCACTTTTTCAATTAATTCTAAAATAATACTTTTTTTAATATAAGAGAAATTAACTTCATCTTCATCACTATTTGATATAAAGTTCTTTTCTTCTTCTATTTCTTCTATTTCTTCTATTTCTTCTATTTCTTCTATTTGGGTAAGATTAGAATTTTTTTTAAAAGAAATCCAATTTATAAGAAATGGATAAAAATCTAATAATATTGATATATTTTTTTTATTTTCTATTGAAAAATATTTATTCAAATCTTTACAAACATATTCTAAAGTTATATTAATTTCATCAAGATTTTCTTTTATTGAAGCATTTTCTATATTATTGCTTATCAAATAACTTTCAAATAGGATTAACTGTTCAAAACTTTTATCAACATCAGAAAGAGTTATAAGTTTTGATAAAAAGTAAATCAGCATACACTTATAATAGATAGAATCTTCCTTTTCTAGAAAAAGTTCTATTTTATTAATAATTATAGTAAATTGGAGATTTTCAAATAAACTTAATATATGTCGTAAAAACATTTCATCATTATTCTCAAAACTTATATTTATATCTTCATATAAAATCATAATTACTTTTCTCTCTACGTATAAAGTTATAACGTTTTACTTTTAAATTGGGGAATAGAATTTATTGTAATAACTCCACCATAGATACATGTACACATATCGTTTTTAATTAATATAGGTTTATTATCAATTTTTGTATTCTTTGATCCTGGGGTCCATGTAGCTGCAATATTTGGAATACATGGTGCTGGTGTTGGTGTTCCTAGAGCTGCTGCTGTTGCTGATGCAACTGCAGGATTTGACTGAGTGGTACACATACCGAAAGATTGAATATTTTTCATAGGAAGATAATCACTTATTGTAGCAATACTATCTCCACTAATAGTTCGCCCTTGAGAAGTTACTAGTATTTTTGATGGAGTCATTCCAAAACTACATTTCAAAACTGATCCATTAACAACCATTATTGTCATAAAATTCCTCTACTATTCTAAATCAATAAATCTCATTACAAATTCTTCACTATCTGCTTTGAGTTCACGAATATCATTATTTTCTCTTTCAGTTCTAAGACCAAAAGATTCAGTTTCATTAGAGAAATATTCTAAATAATTATTATTTTTCTCACCAAAAACTTCATATTGAGTATAATTGTTTTTATTATCTTGTTTATTAACTTTAGTATGTAATAATTTAGTTATTCTTAATACTTTAGGAGATATGATTTCTACATAGACAAGATCATTCTCTCTTAGTGGTTTAAAGCTATTTGCTAACATTTTAGTAGAGTCAGCTATTGCAAAAAAACTACTATTTTCATTGTCTAAAACTACTTTTGGAAGTAGGACTTGATATAGTGATGTTGAAATACTATCTTCATCAAAATTAATTTTTTTATTTGTTTTAAGTAAAATAACTTGTTCAATAAATTCTGTTTTTTTCCCATTAGAATCAAAAAAACAATAATCTCTTATACTTTCGTTTTTATTATTACTAGCTATAATTTCTGCCGTTACTTTTAATGGCTTATGCTTCTTATATTTTGGTATTACATCCTGTGCATAACTCTTATTATTTACTACTTTTTTAAATATATATGCTTCTTTAGCTTTTTGAGGAAGATATGAGTCACAAATTGTATCAACAATTTCTTTTTCTTTATTATTAACTGTCAAATTTCGTTTACTAAACTTCACATATTCATAAGGATCAAAATTAATAAAAATTTTATCCTTTATCGGAAAAAAATAGTCTATCTTATCACTATGCATAAAATCTTCTTTTATAGCTAATGACGTATTAAAAAAAAAGTTTGTTTGATAATTGATTTGATTCTTTAATATCATTTTCTTTTCAAAATATTTTTTATTATTCTGAGAAAAATTTATATTTTTTGCTATAAATGGTATGTCAGAATAGATATCTTTATAAAAAGATTCTACCTTATCACATAGATCTAATTTGTTAGTATCATCAGATGTTAGGTTTAGCATAAATCTCTTAAAATTTGGACCATTATATAAATATTTATCTTTTTTATTTAGAATATAATCTTCATTTTTTATAAAATCCCGATCTAATGTTCTTTTTATTGTATATTCTATTTTTTTATCATCATCTTCTTTATCACCCTCTTTTAAATTATATTCACTAGCAAAGTCATCATAATTATAAATAAAAGTCAAATTTGATTTTTTTAGTTCTTCAACAAAAAAGTCATAAAAACTCCTTTTTTTGCTAGTAACAACAAAAATTTGTTTATTAACATCCTGTAAAAGATTATCATCATCATTTATATTACATTTATTATAACTAAACAGATTATCCGAAATTATTTTATATATACTTTTATCTTTATATGCTTTAAGTATTCTATGGTTTTGCCATACTGCTTGCAAAAAATCTTTAAATTGTATTTTTATTTTAAATTCTAAATAGTCTTTATTTTTTTTAAGCTGAACTTTCCTAATTTTTTTATATGTGAATCCTATAAAACTATATTTTTTTATATTGCCATTACCATTGTAGATCTTTATAGTTAATTTTATAGAAAAATTATGTTTAAGTATTTTATTAAAAATATTTTCATCTAAGGATAGAAAAATTATAGCATCAATTTCACCTTTAAATCCCCATGGGTATATATCTATGCATAAATGAGATAATTTCACTATATTTTTAATAGGTTGTTCACTTTCTAAAGAGAACAACTCAAGGTAAACCTCAATTGTATTTTTCATCATGTCTTAAAATTATACATTTAATATCTAAAATAACTCCAGACATATTGTATAGTAGAAAACTCAGCATTTCTTTAAATATATAATTTATCATATACATATATTTTGGTGCAGAATATTCTTTCTTAAGATAAATCAAAAGATTATTATGTTCATATTTGTAGTCAAATATATATTCTAAAAGGCTCTCTTTTTGTTTAGTCAAAAAACAAAACAACTTATCAATTTTTTCAATAAAATTATATTTAGTTACCGATGTTGTTAACCAAATAAGATAATTGATGTCTTCTTTTTTTACCTCTGTTTTTCCTTCATAAAGAGCTTTGACACTAATATTCATCCCTCTTGTAATGTTAGCCTCTATAATAGGTTCACGAAACTCTTTTTCTTCATCTGTTAGAGTACAATATGTTGTAATATGTTGTTTAGATATACTTGGTGATTCTAAATGAATAAGTTTATCAACTAAAGAATAATAATTTTCGATAAGCTTTTCTTTTGTCCCTTCTATATAGTTAATATAACAAGGAATATTATTAGTAGGTAGTTTAAAGTTAGTTTCTCCATCTGAAATAAACTGAGATAGTCCTTCTCGAAATAAATTAAAAACTAAAAATCTATTTGGTAACAAGTTAACTTTATTAAGATTTTCCTTTATTGCTAAGTCTTGTAAAATAATTTCAACTTTATGCACTTCTAAGTTAGAATTAAATCCCATAATCTCCACAGCTTCAAAAACTAATCCCAGGTTTAATTCAGGAGCATTTAGAAAAATTACTCTTTTTACATTTTCTGGAATAGAATATAAAGGATTTCTAACAGTTCCTTTATGCTGAGAAATACAGCCATCTTTATAATGAAGAATAATCTTGCAAGTACATAAATCTAATATTTTACTTTTAATATTATGTAAAAAATAATAATCCTCTTCTTCATTATTTAAATAAAAGGAGAACTTCAATTTTTCAATAGTTGTTGGAACAATATCAAAAACTGCTTTTAATATCATTATGCTAGGTATAAATATAACTTCTGAGGAAATGACATTAAATAAAATATTATCTTCTGAAAGTGGTATACATAAGCTCTGTTTATTTTGAGTGTAAGCATCTATAAGATACATATGCTCCTGATCTTCTAAAATGGTGTAAAAAGGAGTGTCTTTTTTTATAAAAGAACACTCTAATAAACATGTCTTAGGTAAAATAAAATGAAAATTTGGATAATTCTTAGCTAACTTGAAATTAGGAATATCATGAAAGTCTATATTATTTATACTGGTTGTTATTTTATGTATATATTTATTAAGACTTTCAGAATATTTCATTTTTATGTCCTATATTCTATCTATTTATGCTAAAGCCATAGTATTTTCATATAAAACTTGTACTTTTTCTTGAGGATAATTTTCTACAAAAGATCCTTTACTGTCTTCCATAAAAAACATTTCACTAAAATGTAATGTGCATTTTCTAGGTCCATCATTTCGGCTTCCATCTAAAAGGCGGACATCTAATGAAACATGATCATTTTTATTTTTTGCTGAGGCGCTAGTATTTTTTAGTTTAAATTTATAAGTACTATCGACTATAATCTGCTTTTTTTGACCATTTATAGATTCTTGATCTTTATGAAAAGTTAACTCTACTGTTTTTTCTCCATCTGTATTGGGGTTAACAAGTTTTTGTATAGCATCACGTAAAGTTTTTAATTCTTTGTCATTTAGAACTATCGTTTGAATAACAAACATTGCTGTATAGTCATGAGCAATATTTAAAGCTAGCATTTTACCTGCAAATTTTTCTGGCTTATCTGATAAAGGATATAAAACCATATTTTTTGATAAATCTGTACCTGCTATTTTAAAGCCAGTAAGACAAAATCTAGGTCTTTCATCTTTAGGTTTATTTCCAGAATCTTCGCCAACATATAAACTGATGTGATCAGGATTAACTGCTCCAACTGGCATCATATTTGTCTGTGTTATTAATGGTATATTAATCTCCATAAAATACTCCTTTTTTAGGTTTTTCTTTCTTTTTTATTTATTAAAAAGTTGAGGATCTAATCTCGACTCTAGTTTCATTTTTACATTTAATCCTTCAAACTGAATATGTGGCAATATTTCTATAGATGAAGAGTACCATCCAGGCTTTCCTGGCACTGGATTAATATCTACATTAACATATTTAAATGGAAATCTTGCCATTTCCATAATGTTTGGACTTTCTATTATTGTGACATAATTATTAATCCATGAAGTAATAATGTCAGAGATAATATCTTTACTAACAACTGATCCAATTTTTTCTCTAATAACACATTTAATATAATGAGCTATTTTAGAAACACACATTACATAGCTTAAATTGGCTACAAGAGCAGAGTTTGCACTGTCAAAATCATCTTCAAAATCATCAATTACTTTTTTAGCAGATTGAACATTAAAAAAACATGCTTTATCAAGCGATTTATTCATAACTAAACTCATAAACCCTACTTTTGATAAAGACAATTCTAAATAGTCAGGTATTAAAACATCTACAGAATTTCTTGTTTCAACGAAGTTATCTCCTATAACTTTAGGATAATTTAAACCCGTAACTAGACCGCCATTTTCAGGTCCTCTAATATGTTGAAACCAACCTGATTTTTCAAATGATCTCATAACATTCTTTGCAAAAAGAATTGAGCTATATCCCCATAAAAAATTTTCTGAATCAAGGTAATCATGACTACTTTTAAAGTTTTTTATTAAAGGATGTTGACAAGGATTATTTGTTGGATCTTTAGGAAGATCTAATATATATTTTCCAAAAGTTAGTCCAATATATGATGCTATTTCCATTTCACGAAAAGAATTCCAATCGTTAAATTTTGGATGTTGCATAAAGTCTTCAAAATTTCTAATCTCTGAAAATTGTTCTTTATTAATTCCAAAGAAATTATTATCAATAGATGCAATAAATGGGCTATGTGCTAATTTTGCAATATTGCCCATAGATACTAAAAAGCTTATATCATCAGCTGTATTTTCCATATCATATAGACCACATAATAAACCATATGGTTCTCCACCATATGTTCCGTATTCTTCAGTATAAATTTTATTATATAAAGAACTTTTAGTTAATGTGTATCTATCTTCAGCTAACTCTTCTTTCAATGCTTTTTTACTAACATCAAATAATGTTATATTAGTATTTTTATGCATTTCTGAATTAAGTTCAAATATTTGTTTCCAGTTTGCTTTAAGTTTTCTAAATAATTCATTATCTGTAATACTTTCAATTTGTATTGCCACGAGCTCATCAATAAAAGCCAAAACTTTATTATATGTCACTTCAGAAATTCCCAATTCAGAATCTTCATTATTAAGTAACACAAGCATCATAGTAGATAATGTTGCAACATTATAATCAGATAAAACATCATTTAAATTACTCAAATTTTCAAAAATGTCTTTACCCTTTTGCAAATTTGATAAGTCTGAGTGTGATTCATTATACAAAAGTTCTGTTTTAATATGTTCAAACTGATCTTTCATTATTTGTTATCCTCTCCATCTTTGTTTTTATTACCTTCTTCATTTTTATTTTCTATAGGAGTCATAATATACTCATTAGTAATTCCTAAAAATTCCTTAAGCTCTATAATAGCATTCTTATCTTTAGAAATTTCTTCTAGGCTTTTTCTTAATTTTTTATTCATATCAACTTGCTTTTTAAACTCAATAACGCGCTCTTTTAGAATTAATAAATTTTTTATCTCAGGAACATTCTCTACTATACGATCTTCATCAAAATCACGAATAGTATTTATCTTATATTCAGTATCTTTTGAATAATATGCGCCATCCTTTTTATCTAATATTTTTACAGGTATTGATATATCAAAAGATTTTATTGCTTTGTCTATATTATAGTTATCTATTTTATAAAATCTTTCTATATCATACTCGTCGCTTCTCTGACTTAACTCAGCCATAACTAACGTTCTAAAAGGGAGTTCTTTCTTTTTACGTACTCCATCTACTGTAGTTTCATGAGAGATATTTATTCGTTCTAACTCTCCTTTGGTTTTTATTTTTTCTATTGCCATATGACTTTATTTCTCCTTTTTTATTTTAAGTTAACAATTGATAAAATATAAACATATATAAACATACATTTATACAGATAATTGCTCCTGTGAAGAACAATCTTTTTTTTAAATTTTTTTTCAATAAAATACTAGTAATAGGAACTGTTTCTATAGGATATTGCTCATTTAAAATATTCAATAATTTATCTTTATATACAGATAACATATATTTTTTTTCTTCGGAGTAATACTTACCAACAAAGCCATGTGAAAGGCACATATAATAAGTTAAAATAACAAAGTATGGCATCCTTTTGTTTAAAAAAACGTTATCAATAATTTCATAAAACTTTTCTCCTAAACTATGCTCATTTATAAACAACAAGCTAACTCTATCCCAATAAATATTTTTTTTATTTGTTTCAATAGAGTAAAATTCATCAATAACTGAAGTCATGGCTAGCATGATATAATCTCGTTCATCCATAAAATTAAGATAAAGTAAAGAGTCAAGTTGATTTAAGCTCTCTATTAATTCTTTTCTTATGTTTGAAATATCTTCAATATCTCTAATATTTTTTTTAGATCTTAATATTTGTCTAATAAGGTCTACTATTTTTACTTCCATACTTACTCACACAATTTAATGACTTTAGTTATCACATTCTTTAGTAACTCTTTCATTATTTATAGTATAATTACAATTCTTAAATTTTCTTTCTTCAATAATTTGGTTCCAATCTGTTAGCTCAAAGCTATCTCGAATGAAGAGGATACTAAACTCATCATAATTTAGAGTATCAAAAGGAATTTCTATTTTATGTTGATTGCTATTGCTTTTAAGTTCATAAATACTAATAATTTCATTTTGCTTTATACTAGTAATTAGTTGTGAATAATTTCTTATCTTCTTTACAGGTACCAATAAAATAGAAATATCATCATCAGAACTATTTTTTATAGTAATAGTTTTAACAGATGAACAGCCTATTAATAAAAATAAAAATATTAGAGAAAGATATTTCAGTTTCATATACTATTTCTTACCATATTTTTTATATTCGATATAAGTTCTAGAGCCTTAGACTTAATGTTCAATCTTACATTTACATCCTCTTTTCTGCTTCTTGAAAACTCCCAAATATAATTATTATCACCATCATCTTTAGACATACTTAAAAGTTGCATTATTGAAATATCTCCATCAAAAGACTTAGTTAGATATTCTCCATTATTTAATTTTATAATCATTTTTATAACAATATTTTTATTCCAAGGAATAGCAATAGTAAAACTATCTACTGTTCGATTAAATATATTATATTCTTCACCATCAATGACTAAGCCAATAAATAATACGTCTTCAGGCAAGCTATTATTCATAGAAACTTCAACATCAATAGGTTTAGGTATCCCATCTTTATAAATCAAATTCTTCAAAAGAGAAAGTTTATTATAAAGTTCTATATTAGATTGATAGTATTTTTCAATAAGTTCATTATTTTCATATTTGTTAATATTGATTTTATTAAAAATATCTATATCAAAAGAGGATAAGTTTTCTAGTTGTTTTTTCCCAAAGTCACCATGAAAATTAGTTATAATATATTGATTAAAAATACTCACATTTTTTTTAAATCTACTAAACTGATTTAAATCATATAAATAATCATTTATTGAAATTAAAACATTACAAACGTTTGATTGAGATTCTCTTGTCTCACAAAAATTTAACTTTCTATTTTCTTCATTATTGATGTCAAAACTTCTAAAGTCTTTAATAGCTTCTTCGAAATTTTTCTGATTTATTTGTGTATTATCTTCTTTAAATATGAAATTAATTTTATCTACAAAAATATCTCTTTCTAATTTACCTATAATTTCGTGCTCATTAAAAAATGTATTTTCTTTTATATACTCAAGCACATCAAATGTTTTAATTCTTTTATTTACAAAAAACAAGTCTAATCTTTTGATTACATCATCTACATTTTCAGGAGTTATATTATTAAACTTATTCTTAGAAAGACTATAATATATTTCCATATATGCACTAACATATTTATCTGTATAATCCTCTAATAAAGACTCATAAAAACTATTAATAATTTCTCTATTTTTTCCATCTATTAATGGATATAGCCTCCTTAATTGAATGCTAAGCTCATTTATATTTTCTACGGCAAATTCTTTTGTAAATTCTTGTAAAAGAGACGTTTTTAGTGTATTTAAATCTGTTGAAAGATCAATATGTGCGCCATCTTTAAATAAAACAATATCTGTATTAAGAATTTTTTTCCTTAATATTGCATTTAAAATGTATACACTGTCATTTACTTCTTTAGCGTTCTTCAGTTTAATAGATATCTGTTTATTAAAAAATGATATATAATCAAAAAAACTACCGTTTATATTTGATAGAGACTCTATCATTTCATAAAAAAAATCACGAGTTCCTGATGTACAAAAGTATTCCAAATCTTTATCTGAAATATTTTTGCTGATAGGCCTAGTTTTAAATAAGCTTTGAACAAATATATCTTTTCCATATAAATCTTTATTCTTTATAATCCTATAATTTTCACAATAATAGTTTAAGTTATTAATTTGAGCCTGTGTGATCTTTTCTAAATCATTAATATTGATTAGATCTAGATTTTTAAATAAGAAGAATAAGCTATTGACATCAAAGTTGCTTTTAATTTTATTAAAATGATAATTATTTTTCTTAAGAAAAGGAATTATTGTTTCACTTAGTCCATTATTATATATATAACTAAGAGCATAATTAGGAATATGATAATTAGTTTCAAGCTCTTTAAACAAACTGCTATGATATTTTCTCGCAATGGTATCAAGCAGGAAAATTAATTTTATATTATTATCATCATCCGTTAAAAAAAAGTCATTAAGATAGTCTCTAACGACAGATTGTTTAAATGTCACAATTAAGTATCTTGGATAAATAGAATCAGGATATAAAACATCCCTTCCATAAACAAAATCATATTTAGAAGATACATATGCACTATAAAACATAAAAGGCAGTAAAATAATATTAGCTACTAAAAGGATTATATAAAATAATTCTATAATTCTTCTTTTCTTTATTGGTCTATTAATTGATATTTTTTTTATATTTTCTATATATGTAGGCAAAGAATCATATAGAATAGAAAACTTTCCATTTATAAAGGAGCCTAATTTATCTTTAATTAAATAAAATTTTTCGACCTCTTTACTTCCATATTCTGCAGATATCTTTAACAATGCATGAGATAAATTATTACTATCTCGAAAGGCATATGCACCCCCAATTACTTTTTTATCTAAAATAATATAAAATTCCCTTTTTGAAAAAATTTTAAATTTGCAAATTTTCTTTAGTAATTTTTGCTTGGGCAACTCCGATAAAATAGTAATACTATCTATTAATATAATCCTTCTTCTTAATATTTTAGTAATACATTTACGTAAATATTTTTGACTAAAATCACCACAAAGAATAATAAAGCCTACATTATTTTCTTCAAAGAAATATATCCCTTTTCTCTCTATCAATATATTCTTTCTAGACTTTATAAAAGCTTTATTAACGAACATTAAAGAGATAATGTCAATTTTCTTAAATGTCGATACAAATCGACGATTTGACACACTTATAACAGAAAATTGTTTTTTACGTTGCTTTAATATTTTTTTTCTTTTAAAGAAACGGTTAATCCTTTTTCTAAAAAAAAATAGGCTTACTAAAAAGAAAAAGCAAAATAAAAACAAAATTGCTGAAAAATAAATCATGAAAAGCTATTTGTAATGGAATATAGCTATTATATAATCATTTATCGCCTTTTTTAAAGCTTTCTTAAAAAAAATATCAATTTTATACCCTTGAAAAATATAAAACAATATTGTTTAAAGCAAAAAATGCTATTTAGTGTTGATAGTAAGCACTTTTCTAATTAAATTTGTATTTACTTTATTTAATCCAATGCCCATTAACTTTAACTGTTCCTTAGAATCATTGTTATTAAATCGCCACTCACACTCTTTCAAAAACGGATCAAAATGTTATCTAGGAATACTATTAAATATCCTTAAATGTCCCTAACCTAATTTCAAAATATTTCTAAAAAAATATTAACTATTAGCTGAATTATTTATTTTCAATATCTTCCAAATAATAAAACTATCCTAACATAACTTAGTTATCTAGGACAGCCCCAATTTTTTATGAAATTGATTAATAAAATATATAGTAACTATTTGATCAAGATTTTTGCCAACATCTTCGTTAGAAACTAAGCACTCAAGTTTAATATCATGAAATTTAGCACCAGTAATATCGGATTTATTGTTTTGTTCTTTAAAAAAATAAATAAGTTCCTCTGATTTTTCAGTGAAGTACATAAAATGTGCTATATGATTTAGAGGCATAATATTAATATGAACTTTAAATTGCGCTCATTTCATAATTTCCTTATTTACAACAATTTATCTCCTATCGTCACTATTTGTGTTTATTTTTCTTAAAATGATTATAATAAAAACGGCCTTCAGGTGTACTATATTCATCTCTATTCCAATCTGTTTTTGTTAAAAACTCTGATATTGTATGTTTATTAGGATTACACCAAAAATCCATATATCCTCTAGACTTGGGTCATCTCGCTTTAAATGAAGAAAGATATGAAGAATTTAGTAAGCTTGTTCTTTTTCAAAAGACTGAATTGTTTACAAAAAATGTAATAAAAAAATTTATACAGTCAAGCGCTATTCCTGATGTTAAAATATCTGCTAGTTTTTTATTTATTTTTTATCTATTTCTGGGTTGCTATAGACTTCTATGATCCCTTTTTAAGTATGTTTAATATCCGGACGATCGCAACTGATTTTAATACTTTATATTGAGATTCATTAAGAAACACCCCAGCTATCAAGCCATAATAATAATTCAAGAACTAGTTTTTCCAAGGCTTTAGTATTTTTTTAAACAATGATAGATCTGAATTTATACTTTTATAAGTATAAGTTAAATTTGATTATATCGCTAATTTGGGATAGTAATTAACTTCATTTAGACTTATAGTTATAATATTTTATAGTTGAAAATTGCTTTTCAATTTAGACTCAAGTTTTACAGACTAGAGAGACTTTGACTTTAAGTTTATCTTTAATGAATTTTAACATTTTTTATCAAATTAACACAGCGTTATATAAGTAGATTATAAGTTTGACGTAGTTGGTTTTCTAGTTTCATCATTCATCACTATATGCAGTATTTATCTGAATTAAACAAGAGAGATACTTAAAGAAATTTAGTCATATCCCTAAAGATTTTTTGAAGGCGTATGAGTAACGATTTATAACAGTGATTTTAACGAAGTGACAAAGTGGTTTAGAGAGATTAAAATAGATTTATTTGGGATAGCTCCGAAAGTTAAGCTTAGTTAGTAGCTAATTTCTTCAATTTTTCTCTATCTGTTTTACCAGTTTTTGTAACCGGGATCTCTTTTATTTCAATAACTTTATCTAGTTTTTTATATTTGGCTATATAGTGATCTAAATGTGTATTTAATTCTTCTAAAGAAATCTCGCTTTTACTAACTATAAAAGCACAAACTAGTTCTCCCCAAATATCATCTTTTTTACCTACTACTATAGCATCTGTAATCTTGGGATATTTTTTTATAGCTTCTTCTATTTCTATAGGTGCAATATTTGATCCACCTTTTATAATGATATCCTTCTTACGACCATAAAAATGTAATGTTCTTGTATTAGAGTTAAAACTACCTATATCACCAGTATCTAGCCATTCAGAATTATTATTTATTGGTATCATAGAGTTTTTGATAAAGATTTTTCCATAGTCACTATTTTTAAACTTAGAGATTTTTACTTGCGTATCATCAAAAATTTTTACCTGATTAGTGCTTTGAGCTTGGATAATATTTTGACCATATCCAAAAACCTCTGTCATTCCTATACCATTTAGTAGAGGAAGCTTTAGAATATTTTTTGCTTGTAGAAATAAATCTTCACTTGGCTGGTCACCCGCTACACCTAAGTATCTGAGCATATTTTTATCTAGATTTTCCTTAAAAAGGAAATGATACATGGTCGGAAGTAATGCTATAGCAGTAACTTTATTTTTTAATATTTGCTCAGCTACTATTTTAGGATTAAACTCTCTAATTATTACTATATCTAAACCCATTACTAGGGCTGGTAAAAGTTGATATGAAAAAGCAAATGCATGATTTAATGATAGAGCTATTAGAATTTTATCATCAGCTTTTAAGCCTAGGTCATTCACTCGCTCATAAGCATAGTTTATGATTTGTTTAATCCTATGAGGATGCTGACAATATCTCCCTGTAGTACCAGAGCTTATATGACTAAATATGGCTTTACCTTTTACTTCAACATAATCAGTATTTGACTTGCTATCTAATAGATTGTTTAAAAAGTCAGCATTAATAATTTCTATATTATTTTTCTTACAGAAAAGTTTTAAGTCATTATCAATTTTATCTGTTATAAAGAGAGATTTCTCTTCCAAGATATTTTCTAATTCATGAGTAACAAGTCTGGGATTTATAGGGATTAAGTATTCAATATCAGCTATCATTCCAGCTAAATATAAAGAAATAGTATTATGAGAATTTTTAAAATTAAAGAATACTTTTTTATGAGCTTTTCCATTTATCCAACTAGCTAATATATAACCTCTATCTAAGATCTCTTTATAACTATATTCTTCATTCTTAAAAGTTATTTTTCTATCTTCTAGATGAGAAGCTATTTTCTTAAAGAAAGTATCTATATAAGAAAGCATTTAACTAAAATATTATCTATTTTGCTAATATGATATATTAAGTGACATAAACTTACATTTGCTTTTATATAACAATGAAAAAATCTTTATTATTAAATGGTTTAGAAATATATGTATCACTAGGTTGTTCAGAAGAAGAAAAAGCATTCAAACAAAAAATTGAATTAGATCTTGAGCTAGTTTTTCCAAAAGACTTTAAAGCTTGTGATAATGACAATTTACATGACACTATTTGTTACTATACTCTTCGTAATAAGATTCAGGAATTCTGTGATGGTTTTAGATATGATCTTATAGAATATTTAGCTCAACAAATTTATGATTTTATAGCTAAAAGCTACCCTAATGTAGAAGTTGAATACCTAAAGTTAATAAAGCGCCCTCCTGTTTCACAAATAACCACAGCATCTTTTGTTATTAGGAAGTAAGCTACTATGCAATATATTATTGGTATAGGTGCAAATATAGGTGACACACTTATAAATATTCGTACAGCCATAGAAACCATAGAACAATCTCAAAATATAAAGATATTTAAAAAATCTAGCCTGTATAGTAGTGATGCACTATTAAAAGATGATGCTCCAGAAGATTGGGATATTAAGTATTTAAATGCTGCAATAGAGATAGAAACTGATTTAGAACCCTTAGAGTTATTAGATTATTTAAAGCAAGTTGAGCAAATTATAGGTAGAAATCTAAATGCTCCAGTATGGTCACCAAGAGTTATAGACTTAGATATATTAGCAGCTGATGATTTTGTTTTAAAAACTCATAGGCTTACTATTCCCCATAAAGAACTTTTAAATAGAAGTTTTGCTCTATTACCATTATTAGAAATTAAAAATGATTGGCAACATCTAGAATATTTAGAGCTAGATTTGAATAAGCATATTTTAACATTATCTAGATTAGAAAAATTAAAACAAAGAATATCTGGAACTATAAGAATGGGTATATGCAATCTCTCATCTCAATCATTCTCAGATGGTCACCTTACAGATAGCCAAAGATTAGAAAATTTCTATCAGCTAATTGATGATGGAGCCGAAATTATTGATTTTGGTGCTGAATCTACAAAGTTAGAAGCTACGGAAGTAAATATTGATAATGAGTTTGATAAGTTAGATGAATTTTTAAGCCTTATAAAGCAAAATATTAGAAATCTTAAATATCGCCCTTTAATTAGTATAGATACTAGAAAAACAGAGGTTATTAGAAAAATCCTAGAAAAACATCATGACATTATTTGGATGATTAATGATGTTGAATGTGATGATATTGATGGAAAAGCAAAATTAATTGCTAAATATGATAAAAAGTATGTAATGACTCATAATTTAGGAATTATAAATAGAGATAAATATTTAGATAAAGATAATGCAATTACTCAGGTTATAGATTTCTTTCTAACTAAAAAGCAGAGCTTAATAAAAGCTGGAGTAAGAGAAGAAAATATTTATTTTGATCTTGGATTTGGTTTTAGTAAAAAAGCTGAAGTTGCTCAATTACTCTTAAATAGTATTAATGAAATACAGAAAATCCTTAAGCTTAAAAGTTTGATTGGCCACTCTAGAAAACCTTCTATTTTAAATTTACCTAAAAGCTCTAGTATAGAGGACTTAGATCAAGCAACTAAAAAGCTTACAGCTATACTAGAACAACAATCAATAAATATAGTTAGAGTACATAAAATTTAGGTTATAATTATTTCATAAAAAATATTTTCAATTATTGGTGGTAGTAATGTCGTATCATCCAGCCCTTGCTGAATTATTTGATAATCCAGAAATGCGTCGTTTAAAAAAGTTAGACTTACGAATTCAAAGAGAAGAATTTAAGAAACTTTCATTAGCAGCTATGGAAAATCTTAAAAAGCCAAATATTAAAGAACAAGATTTAAAATTAGAAAATGAAACAATATTAAGACATTATCAGTCAAAAAAGCCTAGTAATAAAGCTCTACTTTTTATTCACGGAGGTGGTTGGTCATTAAATTCAATAGATACATACGATCACATATGTAGATATTTATGTGACCAAGGTGATTTTGATATATTCTCTTTAGAATACGGATTAGCTCCTGAATATAAATACCCAACAGCCGTAAATCAATCACTTTATGCATATGATTGGCTATATGAAAATGCTAAAAAATTTAGCTTTGCGAAAGAAAATATTTTTGTCATGGGAGATAGTGCTGGTGGTAATCTTGCAACAATCATTTGTCATGAAAGACAAGATAATATGCCAAAAGCCCAAATATTAGTTTACCCTGCAGCTGATATGTATACTCAATATGAAAGCATTAAAAGATTTGGTGAACACAAATATCATTTAACATCAGAATGGTGTGAGCTTTTTTTAGATGCATATTTAGAAAATAAAAGACAGTTAAAAGAGCCAACTTGTTCGCCGATCTTTTACAAAAATACAAAACAACCAGATACTTTAATCATTGCGGCAACACATGATATGTTAATAGATGGCATATATGCTTATGAGAAAAAACTTAAAGACGAAGATGTATATGTAGAGACTCATTATGATAATGAGATGTATCATGGCTTTATAAGTATGATAGGAATGGTTCCTTTTGAAAATCCTAAAATAGCTTTAGATAAAGCTATAAAGTTTATTAATGAAAGATAAAAATTCTAATAGGAGGAATAATGAAACCTATTTTTCCAACTGAAAAAAATTCTAATAAAGAGGCAATAATTTTAAAAAATACATTTAATAAATTTCCTGCTTTTATGGCTACTGGTGGTGAAATTATATTTATTTCTGATGATTTTTTGGAAGTACATTTAGAATTTCATCTTACAGAAACTACTAAGAATTATCATGGTACTGGTTTTGGTGGAGCTATATATTCATCATTAGACCCTATATATCCTCTTCAGCTATGTCATATATTGGGGGATGATTATAGTGTTTGGGATTTAGCTGCTAATATTCAGTATCTAAAACCAATTGATAAAAATGTATACGCTAAATTTTTACTAACTTTAGAACACATTGATGAAATAAAAGAAAAGATAAGAGTAAAAAATAAAGCTGTTGTTGAGCTTCCTGTTGAATATAGAGATCTAGATAATAATATCTATGCAAAAGCAACCAAAACTATTTATATAGCAGATAAAGTTTATTTTATGAATAAGAAGAAATGATGGAATTTTTAAATTTTAATGTTAGATTTTATTATTCTTAATATATAAATATATAATTACATGATTTATATTATCGATATAGGTTTTTCTAAAGAATCAAAAAAGCCTATAATTTTTGAAATTCAAAATTTTTTTGAGAGTGTTCTCTTTTTTTATGATAAAACAATACTTTCTAATGATCTTAATGAAGTTGGGAGCATAGGTTATATTAATGAAAAAAAAGAAGGTAATTTAGGTCATCTATTTTTTTATAGAACTTTCTTAGGGAGTGCAGCTAAATTAACTGTAGCTGCAAATGTTTTGAACAAACTCTCTAATGATAGTCAATATGATATAAATAGTATTATAAATACTTTTTTTAAATTCTTTCAACGCTTTGAGACTAATGAGCCTCTATCATCAGATTATTATTTAAATTCTCTTCCTCAAAGTTACATCAGTATTCTTAGTAAGCTTCATGAATATAGTTTAAATGTATCAAGTACTTTTAGAGGGCAGCTAATAAAGAAAGCTTTAGGACATAAAGGTTTACAGAGAATTTTACTATCATTTTTTTTAGAAAAAAACCCAGGTTTTAATAGTAACATTGAAAATCCTATATTTATTTTTGTAAATAAAAAATTATTTATAGATAGATTTATAGAAGTTTGTTTAAAGTTTAATCATAAGTCAAAGGTCGTAGTAAAACATGTTACTGGAGCCCGTGGAGGAGGTAATTGTTTTATAGAAAATATTTTAGAAGCAAAAGAACAGATACTTGAATTTTTAGAAACTTATAATGATGATGATTATTTTGTGGTTGAAGAAATGATACTTACAACAAGAGAAGAATTTAGGTATATAATGGCTCTAAATACAGTTAACAATAAATCATTTATTACAGAATTTTGGAAGGATAGTTTATTAGAAGATTATGATGCACATAATTCAGTTAAAGAAATAACATATAATGGTAAACCAGTTGATGGTGACTTATCTAAATTATTAACTGAGTTTATGATCTTTTTAAATACCTTTACTTCTAAGGAATATAATCATTTTCTTGGAAAAAATAAAAATACCTATTTTATAGATACCGATGCGGCTGGATCATTTTTTGATCAAACTGCGGATGCTTCATTAGAAAATAATTTAGTAGAAATATTTAAAACTACACATAATAGTATTAACGAGTTTATACAAATAATAATGATTTTGGAAAGCTATAGATGTATGACTACGGATTGTCTAAAAGATGTATTTATAGAAGATAGTAAAAAATTTTTTAATAGCTTCTCACATGAAAAATATAAGAAACTAGAAAATAAAATAAAAAATTATATAAAGCTAGATGAAAATGACCTAAGCGCTCTGATAAGAGTATATGAAAAATCATCAGTGTTTAGTAACTACTTTGATATAAATATTGCTGAAAAGATGAGGAATAATAGTTGGTTAAAATTAAATAATTTAGATAATAAGCGTTTACTAAATTTATTATTTTCTTTTTCAGAAATTAATAATTTCTACTCTGCTCAAAAACTAATTAAAAAAAATAATTAATTTTTATAAGAAATATATTTATTTTATTAGCTTTCAAATATCTCTAGTGATTGTCTTGTAATATCTTCTAAATTTTTTATTTCATCAAAGTTTGAATTTAAAGGTGGTAACCAATAGATAGTATTTCCTAAAGGTCTTAATAAGGCTCCTAGCTTTATAGATTCTCGATAAACATCTAACCCAGCTCTTTGTTTATTTACATCTAAATCAGCAGCTATCATTGCGCCAATATTTCTTATATTCGTTAAAATAGGTATTTTTTTCTGTAATTGATTAAAAGCTTCTAAAAATTGTTTTTCTAAATGATTTACATTTTTCAATATATCTTCTTTCTCAAATATATCTAATACTGCATTTGCTACAACTGCGCCTAACACGTTACCACTATGAGTATGTGAATGTAGAAAAGCTTTACTTAACTCATCAGCATAAAACATTTTATAATATTCATCTTTTGTTAAAACAACACTAAAAGGAATAATTCCAGATGTTAAACCTTTTGATAAACATAGAAAATCTGGCTTTATATCTAGATACTCATAAGCGAATAACTTACCTAAGCGCCCCACTCCAGTCATGATTTCATCAAAGATAATATAAATATCATTCTCTTTACACCATTTACAGAGTCTATTTAAGTAGTCTTTGCTATAAAGTAGCATACCCCCAGCCCCTTGGCATATTGGCTCAACTATTAAAGCATTTATAGAATCTTTATGTTGTTCTAAGTATTTTTTTGATTCTAGCCAATGGCTTTCCGCATTTGGCCATAGAGGATCATTCTTACCAGTTACATAAGGAATGTTTTTAAGTATGAAACTATCAAATAATAATGATTTATATGGATTAGAATATAAACCGCAATCACTAACACTCATGGTTGCTAAAGTCTCACCGTGATATGAGTTTTCTAAGCAAACAAATTTAGTTTTTTTAGTTTCATTTCTAAAGCTTCTAAGGTGTATAGTCATTTTAAGAGCTATTTCCACAGCACAAGAACCATCACCAGTATATAAGGTTTTATCCATACCTGTTAAGCTACAAATTCTTTGGCTAAATCTATCTATCTCATCATTAGTTGTATTAGCAAATATTGTATGTTCATATTTATTAAGTTGCTCTTTTAGTTTATCTATTATATATGGATGCCTATGACCTAAGGACTTACACCACCAGCTAGAAGTAGCATCAAAAAGCTTTCTATTATCTTTAGTATAAATATATCGCCCTTCTGTTTTGATAACATTTAAGGGCGGTGTTTTTTCATAATCTTTCATTTGTGTACATGGATGCCAAATATTTGTGCTGTACATTATGTAAACCTTTTGTATAAAATATGGTTGACATAAATTATAAACAAAGGATAAGATTATTTACAATAAAATTAACTGTAACTAATTATGACTTTAGAAGAAATAAAAGAGATATATAACAAACCATTAACTGAATTAGTTTTCCTAGCACTATCAATACATAAAAAGCATTTTGATGATGATATTGAGCTATGTTCTTTAAAAAGTATAAAGACAGGAGCGTGCCCAGAAGATTGTAAATATTGTCCACAAAGCGGTCACTATAACACGAATATAGAGAAGCATAGATTACTTGATAAAGAAAATATATTAGCTGAAGCTCAAAGAGCAAAAGATAATGGCTCTAAAAGATTTTGTATGGGAGCTGCTTGGAGAAGTATCCCTAAAAAAGACTTAGATAAAGTAGCTGAAATTATCTCTGACGTTAAAAGTTTAGGTTTAGAAACATGTGTAACTTTAGGAACTATAAATAGTGATGAAGCACATATATTAAAAGAAGCTGGTTTAGATTATTACAACCATAACTTAGATACATCTAGGGAATTTTATCCAGAAATTATCTCAACACGTAAATTTGAAGAAAGATTAGAAACTATTAGAAATGTTGCTAATGCAAACATCAATGTTTGTTGTGGTGGAATTTTAGGTATGGGAGAGTCTTTAGATGACAGATTAAATTTATTACTGGAGCTTTTAAACTTACCGGCAGAACCTAAAAGTATTCCTATTAATACTTTAATTCCAGTGAAAGGTACGCCTTTAGGTGATAAATATTCTAAAGCACAGGTTGATAATCTTGATCTAGTTAGATTTATCGCAACTACAAGAATTTTATTTCCTAAAGCAAGACTTAGACTTTCTGCAGGTAGAGAATATATGTCATTAGAAACACAAACTCTTTGTTTTATTGCCGGGATAAATTCAATATTTTATGGTGATAAACTTCTTACTGAAAATAATGCTTCAATAAATTCAGATCAATATTTGCTATCAAAACTTAGATTATCTTCTAATGCTATGGCTTAGTTATGAAACATTTGGAAAAGAAATATCTTGAATACAAAGAGCATCACTTATTAAGAAAACTTAATACATTTGATTCTAAAAAGACTATAGATTTTACAACTAGTGATTATTTAAATATCTCTTCATCAGAAAATCTAGAAAAGTCGATTTTAGAAGGGTTTAGAAAATATGGATTTGGAAGTAAAGGTTCATCTGTAGTATGTGGTTATAACTCTAGTACTAAAGAGTTTGAAGAAATCTTTGCTAAATTTGTAAATTATCCTAAAGCTATATTCTTTAATTCAGGTTTTATGGCTAATTTAGCTATATATTCTACTCTTTTCACAAAAGAGGATACTTTATTTGCTGATAAAAATATTCATGCCTCTACAATTGATGGGATTAAGCTTTCAGAAGCAAAGCTTAAAAGGTATAAACACCAAGATTTCAACCATTTAGCAAAAATCTATGATAATAATAATTTTATTGTTACAGAAGGTATATTTAGCACTACAGGTACTATTACAAGTTTAATTGAATTAGCTCCTTTCCAAAATAATAGGCTAATTGTAGATGAAGCTCATAGTTTTGGTATTCTTGGGGAGAATGGAGCTGGATCTATAAATCACTATAATCTAAATTATAAAAACTGTCCTATAGCTATATTTCCTCTTGGCAAAGCTTTTGGAGGTGTAGGTGCTATAGTTTGTACAACTAATGAAATAGCTGAATATCTATTACAATTTGCCAGAAATTATATTTATACCACAGCATTACCACCATTGATTTTAGAAGCTTCTATAACTCAATTAGAAAATTTAACACAAGCAAATTTACAAAGGCAAAAATTAAAAGAAAATATTTTATACTTTAATAAACTTTGTGAGGATAATAATTTAAATCTAGTTTCTAGAGATGTTTCTCCGATTAGAAGTATTTTAATTAATGATAATAGTTTAGCCATAAAATTAAAAAATATTTTAGATAAAAATAATATATCTGTTTCTTGTTTTAGATACCCAACAGTCCCTAAGAATCAACCAATATTAAGATTTTCTATACATGCAAATAACTCTTTTAGTGAAATAGATATGGTCATGAATATTTTGAATAAAGGCAAATATAATGAATAATGTATATAAGAAAGTTAAACATAAGTTTTCTTCAACTAAAGATTATAATACAAATTCAATAGTTCAAAATAATGTTAAAGAGCAACTTTTAGATATAAGTTCGAAGTTAGTTGAGAACATAAAAATAAGTAACATTCTAAACCTTGGTATTAGAGATATATCTGAACCATTAGAGTTATATAATAAATTTAATCCTAAAAAATTAGATATAGCAGACTTAACCTTAACAAATCTATCTACAGAAAAATTTTCAGAACAAAACATTAATTTTTTTGAATTAAATTTTGATAAAGATCTACATTTACTAAATTCAAAATATGATTTAATCTTCTCTAATATGTCTTTCCAATGGAGTAAAGATTTAAATGAGCTCATAAAAAAGCTTGAAGCTAAACTAAATGAAAAATCAGTACTCTCTTTTACTACTTTATTATCAGATAACTTTTATGAAATTTCAAAAGTATTAAGAGTTAATGAAATGCCAACTAAAGATAGCATACTTAGAGTTATTAATAATCATAATTTGACAGTATTATATACAGAAACTTTTTACTACACTTTAGAGTTTGATAATTTTAGCTCTCTTATAGATCATTTAAGAAAGACTGGAGTACATACATATACTGGTGAATCTTCTGAGATTAATTTCAGACAAATAAGAAAGCTTTTAAATAAAAATTATAGCTATAAATTAACGTATCATGTTGGTTTGTTTATTTGTTATAAGGAGTGATTATGAAAAAAGTTTTTATAATAGGTACAGATACTGAAGTTGGTAAAACATATATATCAACTAACTTAATAAAAGCATATGAGCATCAAAATATAAAATCCTTATGTCTTAAACCTGTTGCTTCAGGAAAAAATGAAGGCTATGACTTAGCTGAAGATGTTGAAAGCATTTATAATGCGTATAACCAAAAATACTCTCCAAAACAAATTAATTGTATTTCTTTTGATGAAGCAGTAGCACCTCATATTGCGGCTAAAAAATTAGGAATAGATATTAAATTAGAGTCTTTAAAGAGGTTTATAGAAATTAACTATAGTAAAGATTATGATATTTTATTAATAGAAGGAGCTGGTGGACTTTTGACTCCATATTCTAATATAGTTACGCAATTAGACTTAATAAAATCATTAAATATACCAGTACTCCTAGTCTCTAGTATAAAGATTGGTTGTATAAATCATACTTTGCTAACTTTAAATGAGTTAGAAAATAATAATATTAAATGTTTAGGCTGGGTAGCTAATTGTGATAAAAATGTAGCTTATATAGATGAACAAATACAGACTATAAAAGCTTTCTCAAAAATGAAATGTTTAGCTAAAATTAAAAGATATAGTGGTTATTTAGACTTTATAGAATTATCCAAAATACTAATTTCGCCAGATGAGAAAGAGTAAGTTTTTTCTTCACTAGATATAATTATTTCACCTATATCTGATAAGCCTATATATTTACAATCATTAAACTCTTTATTTCCTAGCTTTAATGTAAATAGTTTATCTTTTAAGTAATTAATCTTCTCATATTCTTCTTTGAAATAAGAGAAACCTTCATTAGTAAAGATTTTTATATCGTTTTGTATATTTTTTATTATTTCTGATAATAATTTTGTTCTATCTATATGAGTTTGTAATTCTAGTTTCAAAGATGTCCATTCTGTTTTTATTTTATTATCTTTTTGCATATTAACATTTAAGCCAAAACCAATAAATAATTTAGCTTTATCATTAACTTCAGCAGAAACATTTATTATTACACCAGCTATTTTTTTGTTATTGATAAAAATATCATTAGGCCATTTTAATTTAGGATTCAAACCTATTTTTTCTAAAGTTCTAGAAATACTTATGGAAATAACTAAAGATAAACCCGGTAATTTAGATATATCCAAATCTACAAACTCAAGAAGAGTACAATATATATTTTTACCAAAAGGAGAAACCCACTCTCTATTAAATCTTCCGAAACCCTGTGTCTGATGCTCAGATATAAAAACTGTATTCTCAAGAAAGTTATTCTGCTTTCTTATCGCATAATTAGAAGTAGAATCAATAGTATAAAAGTACTCAATATTTTTAAATTTTTTATTTAATTTATCTTTATCTATAATATCTAGTTTTTCTTCTAATAAATATCCAACTCTAGGATTAGATAATATGTTTATTTTATATGTATCTTTTAATTTTTTTATATTCTTAGAAACAGCTGCTCTACTAATACCTAGCTTATTGCCTATATCTGTACCACTTATATATTTTTGATCATCTAAAAAATTAAATATTAATTGTTGAGTTTTATTCATAAATAAATCGTTTTCTATAAGAGGTAGTACTTTATATTTAAGTTTAATTATATAATAAAAATGTGCTATTCAAAATATTGGAGAAATTTTATGAAAATAGAAGATGTTAGAAAAAATGTTTTCTCAATGCCTCTAGTGTCGCCTACAGCAAATAGGATTGCTTATAAATTTACAAATAGAGAATACTTTATTATTGATTATAAAGCTGATTTAGAAGTTTTAAAGAAATATGTTCCTGAGCCTCTCAAACCAACTGGACTTGTAAAATTTGAATTTATGAAAATGCATGATGCTAATGGTTTTGGTAGCTTTAACGAGGCTGGACAGCTTATAGAAGTTGAATATGAAGGTAAAAAAGGTCTGTATTCTCATATTATGCTATTAGATAATTTACCATCTATCGCAGCTGGTCGTGAAATTTGGGGATTTCCAAAAAAATATGCTCATCCTACTCTAACGGTAGACTCTGATACTCTACTAGGTACAGTCAAATATAATAGTATAGATGTAGCCTTTGGTACTATGGGTTATAAGTATGAAGAACTTGATAAAGAAGTTATTAAAAAATCTTTAGAAGAAACTCCAAACTTCTTACTTAAAACAATTCCGCATGTAAACGGTAAAGATGTAAGTATATGTGAACTTGTTAAATATTATGTAAAAGATGTAACTGTAAAAGGAGCTTGGACTGGTCCTGTTGATTTACAAGTTTTCAATCATGTTCAAGCAGCACTTCATCATTTACCAGTAAAAGAAATCGTTAAGGGTTCACATTTTATTGCTGATGTAACATTAGGCTTTGGAGAAGTTGTTTTTGATTATCTAAAATAACTATTTATTGTTTCTTTCTCTTAAATATCCTTTAAATTTTTCTCCAAGTTCAGGATGAACGTGTGCTAACTCATAATTAGCTATAAGAAAATCTAATTTACTTCCACAATCATATCGAGTGCCTTGAAAATCATAAGCCAAAACTTTTTCATCTAGATCAATAAGCCTAGCAATAGCATCTGTAAGTTGAATCTCTCCTCCAGCACCTTCTGAGGTAGACTCAAGGCATCTAAATATTTTATTTGGTAATAAATATCTACCAACTACAGCAGTATTTGAAGGAGCTTTTGAGGGAGATGGTTTTTCTACAATAGCTTTTATAAAATTTTCTTCATCTTTTGCAACTATACCATAAGAATCAGTTTTATCTTTTGGTATTACTTGAGTTGCTAAACATCCTCTTATATCTGTACCATCAACTCTTTCGACCATTTGAGCTAATGCACCTTTACCGCCAGAATTATATATTAAATCATCAGGTAAAAGTACTGCAAAATCTTCAATGCCAACAAGAGGTCTTGCGCATAAAACGGCATGTCCCAAACCTAAAGCTTCGGGCTGTCTTACAAAGAAAAAGCTTACATCTTTAGGAATAATACTTCTAACTGTCTGTAAGAGGTCAAATTTACCTTTTTTTTCTAATGAGTATTCTAATTCAAAGTTTCTATCAAAATGATCTTCTAAAGATTTTTTATTTGAGCTTGTTACAAAAATTAATTCTTTACACCCAGCTTCTATAGCTTCTTCAACAGCATACTGTATAAGAGGTTTATCTACTACTGTTAACATTTCTTTCGGACAAGATTTAGTTGCAGGCAGAAACCTGGTTCCCCACCCAGCTACAGGAAAGACAGCTTTTTTTATTTTCATAGAATATCAAAATAAATTTAGATACTAAGATTATACTCTTTTTAGAGATTAATTAGAAATAGATTAAACATATGCAAATACAGTAACTTCTATATTATGATTTTTTATTTTGAAATTTGATAATTTATGTTGATATTCTTCTAATAATTTTTCATCTTTTAGAAATAAATAAATTTCTATATGACTTTCTAAATAGTATAGAAACATTTTCTTTTCTAAAAGAAGATCTATATTTAAGTAGGTTGATGAACAATAATGTTTTAATTGTTCAATTATTTCTTTTCTAGAAGGTTCAGCCTTATCTAATTTTACAAACACATCGTAATGATCTGTAACATCAACATGAACAGTTATATCTTTTATATTTTCAATATTATAATAAATATTACTTCTAACTTTTTCAGCAATATAATGACCTTCTGAAGCAGTTATATATTTATCAACCAGAATATGAACATCTATTATAATTTTACCAGCCATTTTTCTTGATCTTAGGCAATGAAAATCAAGAACACCTTCAGTATCTCTAATTATTTTTTTTATAGACACTCTAGTTTCTTCATCAACACCTTCATCAATAAGTTCAGATACTGCTGAATATCCCCATTTAATACCCATTTTAACAACCATATAACAAACTACTAGAGCAGCTATAGCATCCATCCAGACAAAGCCTATAAATGCTCCAATAAGACCTATTAATACCACAACAGATGACCACATATCTGATCTACTATGCCATGCATTAGCTCTAAGTAAATCAGAATCAATTTCATTAGCGGCTTTCATTGTATATTGATAAATAAACTCATTTCCTAAAATTGAAAATATAGCTGCAAAAATTGTAAATTTATCTGGTGTACTATAGCTTCCTATAATAAGATTAGACAGTGAATGATAAACAATAGTAAAACCTACTGTTATTAAAATTGCAGATAATACTAAAGTTGCTAAAGTTTCAATTCTTTCATGACCATATGGGTGATTTTTATCTTCACCGATATTTGCATATTTAGCTGCAAAAAGAACCATAATATCACTAATCAAGTCTGAAAATGAGTGTACTCCATCTGCAAATAATGCTGGCGATCTTCCTATAGCTCCTATTAACATTTTAATCATAGCTAAAAGACAATTTATTATCATGCCAACTATAGTTACTTTTTTAGTTATTTGGTAACGATTAGACATCTTAAAATTTCCTATATTTATATTACCTATTTACTCATTACTAGTTTAAATAATAAAACATGAGCTAAAATTGAAAAAACTATAGTTCCTATCCACCATGCTAATACATTATCAAGCCCATGAATAGAAACATACATAGCTGCAAAAATAGATATTATAAACTGTATACTCGCCATAACTAATCCTGGATTCCAAGCTTTTAACTTAATTCCTTCATGAATATGAGTTAGGCAGTTCATAATACTAAAAATAATAATTAGTAATCCAAAACCAAGATTAATAAAGCTTAATACCCCAAAAATAGCAAAAGCTAACCAAACCATTATTATATTAATCCAAAAAATCTTCACATCTGTTAAGGTTTCTTTCCCATCAACAGATTTTAAAACTTTTTCATTCATAAAGGATTTAAAACCACCAGGAATATAGTGCTCTTCAGTTTGATGAAAAAAGTATAATGGTATATTTATTAATGCCCAGAAGTGAGGATCTATAACAGAAAAGTTTAAAAATAATAAAAAAAGTGAAATTATTCCTAACCATGGAGCAGCTTTTGCCCAATTTTGATTTTTAGCTAAAAAATATATCATTTATAAGTTTATTTTTTAATTATAACTTTTTGATTCTAGCATAATTTATGCTAATAGAACTTTATAATTTCCTTTTTTATAGTATAAATATTGAAAAATTTGAATATTAATTAAACAAAATAAAAACAAGCTACCAATTATAGTTGGTATAGGCCAATTTAAAGTTAGGCCACTTACTATATCGCAACTACAGGTAATAATAGATAAATATAAATAAATGATACTAAATCCTGCTGCTTGCTTTGTTCTAAAGTTTTTCCAAATTTGAGGAAACCAATATATGTTATAAATAATATTACTTATCGAACCAAATATTAATAAGTTTTTCTCTGTAAAAGAATTATTAAGAGCAAAATAAATAGCAATTAATAAAAAAGAAAATATAAAAAAACTATGTAAAAAAATTTTATTTGATAATTTATCATTTAGAATTTGAAGTTGCTGAATTGTTAAAAATGTTAATAGAACTACACTTACTGTTATATATTGCCATGGCATATTAAAGCCAATAGCATATATCAAATCTAGAGAGTTAGCTATTATCATCAAACTATGAGTCCATAAGCTTATCTCTCTAGTGGTATGCTTAAGTTGATTATGTATAGTCTGTGGTAAAAAAAGAACTAAATAAAGTATAAATGATATATTTAAAGTGATATTCCCTATTGTTTCCATAAGAGGTCCTACTATTTATTAAAGTTTATAAATAATAGAAAGTTTTGAATGATAGATTTAAAATCAAACAAACTCCCTACGCTAATATTAATTAGATCAGGTACAAAGGGTCTAGTTCTAAAACTATCTCAGCTAAAGCTCCCCCGCTGTCTTCTATATAGAATATTATAGATTAATATATTAATCTTCAATTCTTAATTGATATATTAAGGCATCACTAGTTTTACCATTAGGATACTTATAGTAGTTTTTTCTCATAGAAATATTTTTAAAATGAAGTTTCTCATATAATTTAATAGCAAATAAATTTGTTAAATCAACTTCTAAAAATATAGATTTAATATCTTTTTTAGTCAAAGATCTTATATTATCTTCTAAGAAATAATAAGCTAATCCTTTATTTCTAAAATCTTTTCTTAAAGTTATATATAAAAGTTCAGCTTCATCTAAAGCAAGCAAATAAAAAGATATTCCTATTAATTCTTCATTATTAAATAATCCAAAAGCTATATTATTTTTTTTTTTAAAAGTTTCAAATATCTGTTTATCTGACCAAGAAAAATCATAATTAGACTCTCTAATTAAATTAAGAGTATCCTCATAATAAATTTCACTTAGAGATAAAGTCTGAAGATTCATAAAGTTTACTAAAAATATACTTTTTATTTATAGATGAATTAATATTTGAAAAATCTTTTAATATATCTTTATCATATATATTTATAGAATTTTCTAATGTGTTTTGAGTTGAGTCACAGTTATGGTGATAGATATTTATTTTTGAATTAAAAAATAAACTAAATGAAACAGATTTAAAAAAACCTAAATGATTTTTATTAGATATAAAAAAATTAATGTTTTTATCAGACTCTGTATTATTAGAGAATAATAAGTTCAATTCATCAGATTCAATATCTGTTTTCTTAGGGGACTGTTGTTCTTCAAGAGGCTTAAAATTAGGCTTTAACTCCCAAAGAGTTAGTCCTAGAATTTCACTGAACTCTTTATCAAAAGACATTTATATTACCTTTTAAATTTTTCTAATAAACTTTTAGGATATTTAAAAGCAGAAAGTTTTACAGATTTTCTTAATTTATTAACCTCATCAGGCTCTAATTCTAAAGTCTTTCCTCTAGATAAAAACTTAGGTAACACAATATCACCAAATCTAACTCTTGTAAGTCTACTTACAGTAACGCCTACAGCATCAAACATTCTTCTTACTTCTCTATTTCTACCTTCAGATAAGGTCACATAATACCAAATATTAGCACCTTCTCCCCCAGAAAATCTTATACTATTAAATTTAGCTAAACCATCATCTAGCATGATACCAGCTCTTAATTTATTCAAGTTTTCTTGAGAAAGTTGCTCTCCAAAAACTCTTACTGCATATTCTCTCTCAATTTCATAAGATGGATGCATTAATCTATTTGCTAAGTCTCCATCAGTAGTAAAAAGTAAAAGACCTGTAGTACTAATATCTAATCTTCCTATCATAATCCAGTTAGATTTAGAAAGTTTAGGCAATGAATCAAAAACTGTTTTTCTATCTTTTTCATCATTTCGCGTGCAAACTTCGCCTTCTCTTTTATGGTATAAAACAACCCTAGGTCGTGTCATAGGTGTTCCATAAAGATGTAAAGCTTTACCATCAAAACTTATCTTATCATTATCAGAAGCTTTATCTCCTAGAGAAGCAACTTTACCATTAACTCGAACTCGCCCTTCTGCTATATATTCTTCTACTTTTCTTCTAGAGCCAAGTCCATATTTAGCTAATATTTTTTGTAGGCGCTCTTCATTATTTTTATTTATATCTTTTATCACTTATAACTCCATATCTGCAGATGATGGTAAATAGAAATCTATCATATTATCATCATCATTATCATCTTTAGATGAAATAATTAATCTAACTGTTGCAGCTTCATTTTTATTATTCATTATTTCTGCTAATTTAAGTCTTAATTGTAAGACTCTAAGATTAATAAAAAATTCTTTATTATTTTTCATCGCATATAAAATTTTATATGCATTTTTATAATCTTTTTCGTCATAATACATTTCTGCTAATCTTAATTTAGCAATACCATAATCCTGATTAAATTTAGTTGCTCTAATCATTTTCTCAATAGCATCCTGTTTTTTACCTTCTTTATTTAAACATTCTGCATATAAATATAATGTTTGAGCCATATTATTATTTGTTCGAAGTGTTAGAGATTCTTCAAATAATTTTATTGCTTTAGAATATTCATCTTTTGAAACACATAAAAATTGAGCATAAAAGTTTATTGCTTCATAATTATTTCTATGGTCGCTTAGAGCTTCTTTATATTTATCTTCGGCTCTAGAATTTGAACCTATTGCTTGATAATAAAATCCTGCAGCATAGTCTACTATAGCTAAATCATACCCATGTTCTTTAGCTAAGTCTTGAGCTTTAATTAATTTAGCCTTTGCTCTATCTAATAGACTATTGCTTGTGTAAATAATAGCTAATTCAGCATTTATTTTAGTAGCTTCTTTATAATTAAGATTATCTCTTAGACTCCCTTTATTTAAAGTAAATGAGGCCTGGTTTTGACTTTGATTTGAACTTTTAGATTGTCCATTAGAGTTTGTATTTGCTTTTGTATCAGCTGCATAAGAACAAATAAAAAATGTAGATAAAAAGATTATTAGTAAAACTAATTTATATCTCATTATTTTCTCCTAATTTTTTCAAATATCTTTCTTTTCTATTAGTTTTATCCATCACATTACCAGCAAGTTGACCACATGCTGCATCAATATCATCGCCTCTTGTTTTTCGAATAGTTGTTACAAATCCTTCTTTTTGTAAAAACTCTTTAAATTTATGAATTCTATTATTACTAGGTCTTTTATAAATAGTGCCTGGATATGGGTTAAAAGGGATAAGGTTTATTTTACTAGGAACTTCTTTAGCTCGCAGTAAATTTGCTAGCTTATCAGCAGTATCAAGATCATCATTTATACCTTCCATCAAAGTATATTCAAAAGTAATATGCTTATGTGGACCTTTCTCTGCATACAGCTTACAAGCTTCTAGAAGAGCTTCTATATTATATTTCTTATTTATAGGTACTATTTCATTTCTAAGCTCATCAGTTGGAGCATGTAATGAAACAGCCAAAGAAACACCAGATTGCTCTAATAAATCATATATTCTAGGAACAACTCCTGAGGTACTTAAAGTTACTTTTCTCCTAGATAATCCATAGGCTAGATCATCCATCATAATATCCATCGCTGGAACGACATTATCAAAATTCATTAATGGTTCACCCATACCCATCATTACAATATTTGTAACTGTAAAATCATGTTCCCCATTATTTTTTGATAAAGTTCTAGCGGCTATCCAAAGTTGAGCAATTACTTCTGCAGATGTCAAATTTCTATAAAAACCTTGTTTTGCAGTAGAACAAAAGCTGCAGTTTAATGTACATCCAACTTGTGAAGAAACACATAAAGTTCCTCTTCCTTCTTCCGGTATAAAAACTGTTTCAACAGCACTTCCACCAATATCAATAAGCCACTTGTGAGTACCATCTTTAGAGGCTTTACTAAATAAAACTTCAGGAACTATAATTTCTGAAACTTCTTTTAATTTTTCTCTTAAATTTTTTCCAAGATCTGTCATGGAATTTAGATCTATGACACCTTTTTTGTGTATCCATTTAAAGACTTGTCTGGCATGAAATTTTTTTTCGTTAATCGATAAAAAAAAGTCTTCAATTTGTTGTTGATTTAAACCAAGTAAATTTATTTTATTTTGTGACATATATTCACCTTACTCATTGTAACCCATATCTCCAGGAACAATATAATCATTTTCATTAGTTAAATTTGCAAATCTTGCATATTGACCATCAAACCTAACATGTACAGTTCCTATAGGTCCATTTCTTTGCTTACCTATTATAATTTCACCAAGATTTTTAACTTCTTCTTTTTCTTTATTATAAACTTCATCGCGGTATATAAACATAATTACATCAGCGTCTTGTTCAATAGCTCCTGATTCTCTTAAGTCTGACATCATAGGTCTTTTATCTTTTCTATCATCAACAGCTCTATTAAGTTGTGATAACGCAATTACAGGAACATTTAATTCTTTAGCTAATGCTTTTAATGATCTAGAGATTTCTGAAACTTCTAAAGTTCTATTGCTTTCATAACCAGGAATTTTCATTAGTTGAAGATAATCAATTAGAATAAGAGATAATCCTCCATGTTCATTATAAAGTCTTCTAGCTCTTGAGCGCATTTCAGCAGGCGTCAAAGTAGATGTATCATCTATATATAGGTTCATCTCACTAAGCATTTTCATAGAAGATGTAATTTTTATCCAATGTGAATCATTTAAGCGATTACATTCTCTTAAAAGGTTCATTTCAACTCTAGACATAGATGCTAAAATTCTTGTTACAATATCTTCAGAAGGCATTTCTAAGCTAAAAACTAACACAGGTTTATCTGAACTTTTAGCAACATTTTCAGCAATATTAATTCCTAAGACTGTTTTACCCATTGATGGTCTACCAGCAATAACACATAAATTAGCTTTTTGTAACCCTGAGGTTTTCTCATCTAAATCAATAAAACCAGTAGAAACACCAGTAAGACCAGTACCTGAATCTACTATCGCACTCATTCTATCTACAAGTCTAGGTATAACTTCTTTAACTGAAGTAGGTCCCTTAGATGTAATATCTCTTTCTTTTGATACATCTAAAATTCGACTTTCTGCATAATCAATAACTTCATCAGGGTTTTTCGAATCTGCAGAATAAATTTTCTGAATAATATCATTAACGCTATTTTGTAAGCTTCTTAATTTAGCTTTATCTTTAATAATATCTGCATACGCTCTTATATTAGATATTGAAGGAGTATTAGCAATTAAATCAATAATATAGGATTCACCACCAGCATTATTCAATTCACCTTCTGTAGCTAAATATTCACTTAAAATAACAATATCAAAAGGAGTATTTTGCTCATTTAATTCACATATTTTTTTATAAATAAGTTTATGTCTATTATCAAAAAAATCATCAATTAATAGTGTATCCACTATATGCTCAATATTCTGATTGTATAAAAGAATATTTCCAAGAACTGCTCTTTCAGCATCTAAAGAATAAGTTGTTTCAGCCACTTTAAACTGATTATTAACAGACATTTTATGAAAACCTTTATTTATAATACAAAAAAACCATGCTAACACATGGTTTTAATTGTTTAGATTCTATGTGTTAGTTTTATTATTATAAACTACTCAGCAGCAGCTACAACATTAACCTTAACAACAACATCTAAGTCTGTATATAAATGAATAGATAACTCATATTCACCTATACTCCTAATAACACCTTCTGGCATACGAACATGGCTTTTTTCTATTTCATGTCCACTTGCAGCAGCAATAGCATCAGCAACTTCTTTCGTACCTACTGATCCAAAAAGTTTACCACCTTCACCAGCTTGAGCTGCTATGTCATATTGCTTTTCTTTAATTGCTTCAGCAATAACTTGAGCAGCCTCAAATCTCGCGTGTTCAGCTTTTTCTAACTCAACTTTTTGTTTTTCAAAAGCAACAACATTTGCATCAGTTGCTTGAACAGCCTTTCCAAAAGGAATAAGGAAGTTTCTAGCATAACCTGGTTTAACATTAACTATGTCACCTAATACACCAAGGTTTTCTACTCTTTCTTTTAAAATAATTCTCATAGTATTAACCTCCGATTTTAATTAAAGTGACGGTCACAATATGGTAATAAAGCTAAAAATCTTGCTCTTTTAATAGCTGTAGATAATTGTCTTTGATATTTAGCAGATGTTCCTGTTACACGACTTGGAACAATTTTACCTGTTTCTGTTACATACCCTTTTAAAGTATTAACATCTTTATAATCAATTTCTTTTACGCCTTCTACTTTAAAACGGCAAACTTTACGACGACTCATATTCTTCTCCTATCTAATTAGATTACTTCTTTCTTATTAGCATCCATCATAATAGATGGCTCAGTTATAGCTTCAGGTGTAGCAATAACTAAACGACGAAGAATCGCATCATTATATCTTAAAGATTCTTGCAATTTATTTAAAGAATCAGCAGAACATTCTATATTCATCAAAATATAGTGTGCTTTGTGAAGCTTTTCTATAGGGTAAGCTAATTGACGACGTCCCCAATCTTCTAGTCTATGGATTTTTCCACCCTTTTCTTCTATTATCTGACGATATTTAGAAAGCATAGCTTCTAATTGATCAGATTGATCTGGATGAATCATAATTACAACTTCATAATGTTTCATTTATAAACTCCTTACGGTTTATCATTAATTATCACACTGATAAGCTATGAATTAAATAGTTATACTCATAGCAAAGAGCAAACGATATTCTACGCATAAAATACGATTAAATCAAGATTTAATATTAATTAATCTTTTGGAAAATACAGTCTCCAGGCATAGCAGATTCAGAAAAACTTTCATTTGATTTAATCTTACAATCCCAGATTATATAATAATCTTGTATTTGGTGTTTTGTCTTTAAATAAGGTGTTAAAATTATTTCTCCTGTACCTAGGCTAGAATCAGAAAAAGATTGGCTTAAAACACCATTATAATTTATTTGAACATCTGTTCCAGAAACTTTTTTAATTTCATCTGCACTATTAGTAAATCCTTTTAAAGAATATAAATTATTATCGCCGCGCTTTTTCATTACACTTGCATCACCATAATTTAATTGAGTACTTACTTCAGCTTTAGCAATTTGGAAAATAATTAATTTAGCTGAGAACCTACTTCTATAGCTATAATTTAAATATACGGGAAGCAATATTCCGACAAAGACAATTAAAGCAGAAACAATAAGTAATATCTCAGTCAGCGAAAAACCTGCTGTCTTTAGCTTTTTCAACTTTAATAAGCCTTTTTATAAAACTGAAACTATTATAACAAAAAAATCGTTATAATAAATAATAATAAATGGTAATAGTTTTTTGTAAATTGTATGGAAAGTAAAATAAATATAGTTGAATCCTTTCTTAAGGAATTGCAACAAAACATAGTGACTGCTTTAGAAGCTGAAGAAACTTCTTCTGCTAGATTTATTCATGATAAATGGAAAAAACCAAATATTTCTGAGCAAAAATTAAAAGGCTATGGAAATTCTATGATTATAGAAAATGGTGACATCATTGAAAAAGGTGTGGTTGCTTTTTCTAAAGTATATGGAGATGCTCTACCTCTCTCTGCTACAGAAAAAAGAAAAGATTTAGCTGGAAAATCCTTTATCGCTACAGGAGTTTCTCTTGTTATTCACCCTAGAAATCCATTTATTCCAACTTCACATGCAAATTTTAGACTATTTGTAGCTGGTGCTGATACAGATAAGCCGATATGGTGGTTTGGTGGTGGTTTTGATTTAACTCCATACTATCCTTATGAGGAAGATATTATCCACTGGCATCAAACAGCTAAGAATGTTTGTGATAAGCATAATAAAGATCTTTATCCAGAATTTAAAAAATGGTGTGATGAATATTTTTATTTAAAACATCGTGATGAGTGCCGAGGTGTAGGAGGACTTTTTTTTGATGATTTTAATAGATTTTCTTTTGATGAATGTTTTGAGTTTGTAAAGGATTGTGCTAACTCTTATATAAAAGCTTATATACCAATAATGGAAAAAAGAAAAAATACCCAATATTTAGATAAACATAAAGAATTTCAACTATATCGAAGAGGTAGATACGTTGAGTTTAATCTTGTGTTTGATAGAGGAACCATATTTGGATTACAAAGTGGTGGGCGTACAGAATCAATTCTTTCATCTATGCCTCCATTAGCTAGTTGGAAATATAATTGGCATCCAGAGGAAAATTCTGAGGAACAAAAAATATATGAATATTTAAAACCTAAAGATTGGCTATAATCTTATATTTTTACTAGCAACTAAAGTTGCATAATCTGTTTTATCAAGAATGAAGAATTTATTTGGATTTATATCTTTTTTATAGTTACTAAAAACGTAATCTTTTTTAAGTTTTAAGTTAGGTTTATTTCTTACTATTAATATATTAAGCTCATCTGAACTATTCCAATTTTTTATAAATTTTGAATATTTCATTAGATATTGGTCAGTTCCTGAATTAGGAATATGTGACACATCTGATAATTCATTTTCATCATTTATTATTACTACTTCTTTTTTTGTATAGAAAGGAACTTTATAGAATCTATGACTAGTATAAACTTTAGCATTTGGATACTCTTTATAAATAAGGTTAATATCACCAGCAAATTCTTTATTATTTTTTTTATCTAAATATTCACCTGCAGCATATCCAAAATTTCCTACTGTAAACATCATTAGAGAAAAATAGATTATAATTTTTTTAAGATCCCTTCTCTTAAAAGCTCTGATTGCTCCATATGATACAAATATAGATATTATGAATATTGGAAGTAGTAAAAAAAATAAAGGTATAAGAAATTCTTTAGAAAAATATAATACTATTACAGTTGCTATTGGTAATAATAGAAAAACAAAAATTGGCAACCCAATACTTATTTTATCCATTAATGAAAAATCTTTTTTAAAGAGTTTTTCTAGATACACTGCTATAAGTATACAAAAAGGTACTATAGCTGGAGCTAAATAACCTATTAAAAATGATTTAGAGATTCCAAAAAAAATAAAAATGAAAGATCCCCAAATAAATAAAAACCATAAAAAAGAGTTTTGTTTTCTATTCTTAAACCCTTCTTTAGTAAAGAAATCTTTTAGAGCTTGTGGTAAAAAAGCAGACCATGGAAAAAAGATACCAATAAAAATAAGGACATATACTAATTTTGATATTTGTCTATTTTGCTCATTTGTTGAGTACCTTAAAATCTGTTGAACAACTATATAATAATAAGCAAAATCAGGATATTTATTATTTACAGCTAAGATCCAAGGAGTACCAATAATAGCAACAATTATAAGCCCTAAATAAAGGCGAATATCTAAAAGTCTTTTCCACTCAAGCATTATTAAACTATATAATCCAACTATACATATAGGAAAAACTATAGCAACAAGTCCTTTTGTCATAAAAGCTATGCCAGAAAAAATAAATGCTAAAAATAGCCAAAAAGAACTTTTAAAATAGTTATCATCATACTTTAAACTAACCCAATAACACAACATGGTCATGTTAAGAAAGACTGCTATTCCAGTATCTATGTTTAAATACCTACCTACAAATAATAATAGAACTGTAGTAATACTAACTATTACAGATAGCCAAGCTAAAATTCTAGATTCTAAAACCTTTTTTACCGTATAGTAAACAAATAATAGACAAATCATTATTAATACTGGATTAACTAAGCGGGCTCCCCAAGTATTCTCACCAAAGATATTCATAAAAAAAGCTGTTAACCAATAAATAAGTGCAGGTTTATGGAAAAAAACTATTCCATTAATATATGGGACTACATAATTATGTGTAGCAAGCATATTTCTAGCTACTTCGGCATATCTTGTTTCATCAGGGGCATATAAAGCCGGTAAACCATATAGAAAAAAAGCTATTACTACTAAAAATATAAGAGAAAAATAATCTTTATAATTTTTTTGCATTTTTATAAGGAACATTTGTATAAGAGAAAAGTTTTTTAATTTTATATTAAAAGAATATGATTTTGTATATAAATTAATATTTTATTAACATTTAGGAAGTGTTACTCCAACTTGACCTTGGTATTTTCCTCCTTTGTCTGCATATGAAGTTTCACATTCTTCATCTGATTGGAAAAACAGCATTTGTGCTACTCCTTCATTTGCATATATTCTTGCCGGAAGAGGTGTTGTATTTGAGAATTCTAAAGTTACATAACCTTCCCACTCTGGTTCAAGAGGGGTTACATTTACAATAATTCCACATCTTGCATAAGTAGATTTCCCTAAACAAACAACCAAGGTATCTCTTGGGATTTTAAATCTTTCAACAGTACGAGCTAAAGCAAATGAATTCGGCGGAATAATACAAACATCTCCTTTAAAGTCTACAAAATTTTTATCATCGAAATGTTTTGGGTCAACTATAGAAGAGTTAATATTAGTAAATATTTTGAATTCATCAGCACATCTAACATCATATCCATAACTAGATGTACCATAAGAAACTATCTTTTCACCATTTGCTACTTTAACTTGCCCTGCTTCAAAAGGCTCAATCATCTTATGTTCTTGAGACATTTTCTTTATCCACTTATCAGATTTAATAGCCATTTATATTCCTTATTTAATTTTCTAATTTAATACCAATTGAATCTAAACTACTCGCTTTAGGTAATTTATCTATTTCATTTAATAAATTCTCTGCAACTGAAACATAACTATCATTTATAGTGTCATTTTTGTCAAGAGTTACATATGGTTTGCCATTATCAGCATTTAACCTTATATCTTTATGAAGTGGTAAGCTACCTAAAAACTCCACATTGTATTTTCCGCATAAAGAGAAAGCTCCGTCCTCACCAAAAATATGCTCACTATTTCCACATTTAGGACAAATATAATAGCTCATATTTTCAACGATACCTAAAGTTTTGATATTAACTTTATTAAACATAGCTATAGCTCTTTTTGCATCAATTAAAGATAAATCTTGAGGAGTAGTAACAATAACAACTCCAGTAACAGGAATATTTTTTGATATAGTTAATTGTATATCTCCAGTTCCAGGAGGTAGATCTAAGAATAAATAATCTAACTCGCCCCAATCTGTATCATTTAACAATTGCATCAATGCTCTTGATACAATAGGTCCTCTCCAAATTATAGCTGAATCAGAATCTATAAGATTACCTATGGAAATCATTTTTATTCCATAATTTTCTAAAGGAATAATCTTTTTCTTATCTGTAGTTTTGGGGTTGTCTTTTAATCCTAATAAGGTCGGTTGACTTGGCCCATATATATCAGCGTCTAATATTCCTACTTTAGCTCCCATTTTAGAAAAAACTGATGCTAAATTAGTAGTTACTGTTGATTTACCAACACCACCTTTCCCAGATGCAACTAATATTATATTTTTAATATTTGGTAGAAGTTTTTGCCCTTCTTGGACTTTTCTTTTAAAGACTTTGTCTATTTTTTTCATACCAAACTCTATTTATAAATTAATGGTGTCATTTTAACAGATTTTTTTAAATACCTAAGGATTATATAAATTAAATAGATATAAGTTAGCTATTACAGAGCTTTATTTTATTTTGTTTTAAATATATTATTTGAATACTTTATTTTTAGTTTAGATATTTTTAAAAAATGCTTTATAAAGAAATTAAATCTATAATACGAATTCCAAGAGGAACAGTATATATATTAATTGTTTACAGTATTCTTTTGGGTATTTTATCTTTAACTATACCAATATCCGTTCAAACTTTAGTTAATACGGTTGGAACAACGCTATCAGCTAGACCCTTAATTAGTATCACCGTTATTTTATTTATTTTATTGGTTACTTCATTTTTAATAAAACTATTACAAATTTATTTAGTCGAACACATTAAACGAAAAACATTTGTTAATCTTTGTTTGAAAATAGCTAAACATATCAATCTTGTTAAATTATCTAGTTTCGCTAAGCAGAATATTGTAGAAAAAGTTAATCGTACTTTTGAAATTGGAATAATACAGAAGGCTATATATGTTATTTTTATAATTTTATTTGATATAGCACTACAAGCGGTTTTTTGTATACTTATTTTAGCTTTTTATCATCCTTTATTTCTTGTTTTTGATATTGTCTTAATAATTTGTATATTATTATCAATTTGTCTACCTTTCAAAAAAGCTTATAATGCTGCAATTAAAGAATCAAGTTCCAAATATAGTACTATTGCATGGATTGAAGAACAGGCAAATTGTCCTCTATTTTTTAGACAAGGAAATGGGTTTATAGGATTAGAGAACGTTGATAATCATCTATGTGGCTATCTTGAAAATAGAAAAGAGCATTTTAAATGGTTAGCTAAACATTATATATATATTGGAATAATATATATATTAATAAATACTATTTTATTAAGTTTAGGTGGTTATTTAATAATACAGTCACAACTTTCTTTAGGGCAACTTATTGCTGCTGAATTACTAGTAAATATAGTTCTAATAGGTTTATTAAGGGTTAGTTATTATTTAGAAGATTTTTATAATTTTTTAGTTGCGATAATTAAGCTATCTGAAATCTTGGATTTACCACAAGTAAAAATTTTAAATAATAAACAAAACTCTAAAGTTGAGCTACTAAATAAAGTAACAAAATTTGAAATAATTAATAAAGATAAAACTATCTATATTTTTAACTTCAATGAAAATAATATAGTAAATTATAGCTTTAATAATGAAATATATAGTGCGTTGTTTTCTCAATTTTTTGATGAAAACAATGATAATAAAGAAGTGAACTTTTTAATTAATGATATTAATAGTTACTTATACGAATCAGAATCTTTGTTAAAGAATATAATTTTTGTCAGAAATATTGAGATATTTAAAGGTAATGTATTAGATAATCTATTACTTTTAGACTCCAATATAGATAATCTTAATGAGTTAAATGATATGTTGAAGGATTTTAACTTAGAATCTCTTAAAACAGTCTTTTATAAAGAAATAGATTCTCAGAAAGTAAAGTATGACTTTAATTTTAATGATATCACTTTAGCAAAAATAACTATAATTAGAGCTATATTACAAAAACCTAAGCTTTTAATTCTATTAGATTTATTTTCTATATTTGATGATGAAATCCAGAATAAAATTATTAAATGTATACAAAAATATAATATACCAACGATTATAATGAAATAACTAATTAGGACTTTATTAATATGAATTTTAAATCACAACAATTATTAAAGAAAAATCCTAGTTTTAAAAAAGTTTGTTTATGGATTTTAGTAACTACTATCATAATATTTGTTTTATTAACATTGATTCCTTGGCAGCAAACAATAGATGGTAATGGAGAAGTAACTACAGTATCTCCCTCAGATAGAGAACAAAGGATAACCGCACCAATGGAAGGTCGACTAGGTAAGTGGTATGTAGTTGAAGGACAGAAAGTAAAAAAAGGTGATCCAATAGTTGAAATATTAGATTTAGATCCTGATGTTTTATCTCGATTAGAAGAAGAAAAAAAAGCTATTGAGCTTGGTATTAGTTCTGTAGAGTTAGCTATAAAAAATGCTGAAAATAATATCGACAGACATGATCGCTTAAAAAAAACAGGTGCCAGTACACAAAGGATTTATGAAGAAGCTCAACTAGAGTTAGTAAAATATAGTACAGATCTAGCAAAGGCAAAAGTTGATTTAGCAAAGATTAAAGTAAAAATTGCTAGACAAGATAGTAGATTAGTTAAGGCTCCAATAGATGGAACTATTGTTGAAAGAAGACATGGTGAAGGTGGTATTACAGTTAATCCAACTGAGTTTTTAGCTAATATTGTTCCTGATGGCAAATCAAGAATTGTTGCCCTATGGGTAAGAGGTATGGATGCTCCTTTAGTTAGTGTCGGAGATAAAGTAATGCTTCAGTTTGAGGGTTGGCCTGCTGTTCAGTTCAGTGGTTGGCCAGAAGTTGCTGTAGGGACTTTTGAAGGAGAAGTTTCATTTGTTTCTCCACAAACAAATCCTGTTGGTGAAGTTAAAATTTTCGTTAAACCTGAAAACAAAAGAGATTGGCCAAATGCAGAGCTTTTAAGATTGGGCACAAAAACTAATGGATGGGTATTATTGAAAAATGTGACTTTAGGATATGAATTATGGCGTCGATTCAATGGATTTCCAATTAACATAAATAGTAAGGAGCTATTAGTTAATAAAAATACCTCTAATTAAATCTTGTCTTATACCTTTTTTAATTATAAGTCTTATATAATATTTTAAAGATATTAAATTTTATAAAATATATATGCTTAAAAAAAATGATTTTAAAACTATTTTTTTAACTAGTATTGGTGGAATGCTTGAATTTTACGATTTTGTTATTTTTAGTCTTTTTGCTATCGTTTTAGGTAAAACTTTCTTTCCTGCAGAAGAATCTCAAGCATTACAAGCTTTATCAGCTTTTACAGTATTTGCAGTTGGCTATTTTGCTAGACCTATTGGTGGAGTGATATTTGGACATATCGGTGATAAATATGGACGTAAAAAATCATTTCTTTTAACTATCCTTCTAATGGGTTTAGCATCTTTCTTAATAGCTTTACTACCTTCTTATAAGGAAGCTGGCATAGTAGCTACACTATTATTCGTCACATTGAGAATTATTCAAGGTGCTGCTATTGGAGGAGAAATACCTAGTGCTGTAGTTTTTGTAAAAGAATCTTTAATAAAACATGGTGGTTTAGCTTGTGGAATAATTTTTTGTTTTATTAATTTTGGAATATTTTTTGCTGAAATTACAAAAACGATTTCTACTCATTTCTTTAGTGATGATTATGCTTGGCGTATAGCATTTATCTTTGGTGGAATTGCTGCAATTATAAGTTATTTCTTTAGAAAAGAAATTCATGAAACCGCTGCCTTTCTTAATAAAAAAGATGAACATAAAGTACCTGTTTTGAAACTTATAGTTTCTGAGAAAATTGCTCTTATAAGAGCAATTGCAGCCATCTCTATTTTTGCAATGGTAATAGGATTTTTCTCATTATTTTTGCCGACTTATTTTACACTAAATAAAATATCTAATAGTTCAAATCTTATACTTATTAATTTATTTGTTTTTTCTATTGTCAGTATTCCCGCAGGTTTTTTAGCGGATAAGTTTGGAGCATTAGTTATATTAATAATAGGTGCTTTTGGATTACTTATTTTTGGTAGTGCTTTTTATATAGCTATGGTAAATCACTCAAAATATTTACTCCCAATTATGTTAATGAATAATATTTTTATGGGTATGATAGTTGGAGTTGCTTCAAATTACGCTAGTATGTTGTTTAGTCCAAGTGTTAGAGCAAGTGGTCTAGGGTTAAGCTATAATGTAACCTTTGCTATTTTTAATGGACTATTTCTTGTCGTTGCTAGTTTTGGTATAGCTAAAGGTTTTATGTTGATGCCTTTATTTTTAAGTATTATGGTTGTTATTACTGCAATAATAATTTTATCTTTAGTAAAACAACCTAAGTAAACTATCTAGTAAATTTTTGATATGTTAGAATTTACAAAGTTTTCGTTAAGAATATAAAAGTTAAATGGAAGATTTCTTATTAAAATTACTCTATATTTTAGAGGCGAATATTGTTTTATTTGTTTGCCAAGTTTTTACTATATTTGTAGTTTTAAAACTAATAGTTGATAAAAAATCAGCATCTAATATTATTGCTTGGCTTTTAGCAATATTGTTTGTTCCTTACATAGCTATTCCTTTCTTCTTTATTTTTGGAAGAAAGGATAACGAAAAGAGCTCTTGGCAAAAAGACTCTATGAGTATCAATCAGAAATGCCCTATTGATATAAATAAGTATGGAAAAAATAATTTACCAATAGATGTTATAAATGTTTTCTCTAGCTTACATGTTCCAACATTAACCTCTAATAATACTTTTGAGATATATACTGATGGAGTTGAATCCTATAAGCATTTTTATGAAGCTATAAAAAATGCTAAGTCTAGTATTTATGTTCAAACTTATGTTTTCAAGCATGATACGACTTCTAAACTAATTTTAAGGCTTTTAGAGGAAAAAGCATCAGAGGGCTTAGAAATTAAAGTATTAATAGACTCTTTAGGATCTTTTTATACTTATAGGCACCAAAAAAGAATATTTAAAAATCTTCGAGCATTAGGTGCAAAAGTTGTATTCTTTATGCCAGTTTTATCAAATCCTTTTCGTAATTATATAAACTATAGAAACCATAGAAAAATCTATCTTATTGATAATAGAACTGTATTTAGTGGTGGGATGAATATAGGTGATGAATATATGAGTCCTATGGAACATGAGGGAATGTGGGAAGATTTACTATTTAAAATAGAGGGAGAATCTGTAAATTATTTTTTAACAATATTTCAGTCAGACTGGCGCTTTTCTACAAAAAAAGAACTAAATCCTAATTTCTCATGTTATAGTGCAAATACAAATAATAGCAAAGAAAACTTTATACAAGTAGTACCTTCTGGTCCTGATATGGATGCAAATCAATTATATTCAGGGCTTATAACAGCTATAAATTCAGCAAAAGAAAAGCTATGGATAATAACACCGTATCTTATTCCATCACAAGACTTATTACAGGCTATAGTTTTAGCTAAGCATAGAGGTATTGATGTAAAGATTATCACACCTAAAAAATCTAATCATACCTTTATTGACAGAGCTAGGACTACATATTTTAGAGAGTTATTAGCAAATAACATAGAGGTTCATTTTACAGAGAAAATGATGCATGCAAAAGCTATTCTTATAGACAAAAATTTAGCAATGCTTGGCTCTGTAAATTTAGATAATAGAAGCTTATTTCTGAACTATGAAATAGCTACTTTTGTATATAGTGAATCTTCTGTTGCTAAAGTAGATAAATGGGCTAAAAATATGTTATTACAATCATCTCAAGATAATGATCATATTTCTAATAAAAAGTCTCGTTTGATTATAGAAAGTATAATTAAGATACTTACACCATTAATGTAATACTTTAAACTTTCTCACAGATAAAAGTTGTTGATTCAAATCCAGTAATTTTTAATTTACTACCTTTGCTTACATCATTAACTTTAGCTCGCCAGACAGTATCTCCTAATTGGACTTTAACTATTCCATTTTCAGAATCTGATAATGCTTCTACAACTCTTCCCACATAAATAGACATTCTATCATTAACATCTAAGTGCCCTACTTTCTTAATTTTAAGTTTCTTTCCAAATTTATAAAAAGCAATGACAACTAATAAAGATAATATTAAAAATATTACTGCTTGAAGCATAATATCCATATTAGGAATAAAATAAAGAAATATAGACATAATTAAAGTTGCTATACCTATAAAAAGAAAAAATGTAGTAAATGAAAAAATTTCAATAATAAAACATATAATAGCTATTAGTAGCCAATATAGGTATTCTTCCATTATTTATCTACCTTTACATTTTTTAAGATTTCAGAAACCCCACTTAATGAACCTAACATACTTGTAGCTTCTACTGGGAGCATTATGGTTTTTGAATTACCTGATGCAGTGAGCTTACCAAGAGATTCAATATATTCTTTAGCAACAGAGTAATGCACTGATTCTAATTTCCCTTCTGCAATTGATTTTGAAATAGCATCTAATTTAAATGCTTCAGCTTGTGCTAATCTCTCTCTAGCTTCAGCTTCTCTAAACTGTGCTTCTTTATATCCTTCTGCCTCTACAATTTGTTTTTGTCTTTGAGCTTCAGCCTCTAAAATAGCTGCTTGCTTTTCACCTTCAGCATCTAAAATAGCCGCTTCTTTTTTACCACTAGCCTCTAAAATAGCAGCCTCTCTTTTACCTTGAGCATCTAAGATTCTAGCTCTTTTTTCTCTTTCAGCTTTCATCTGCTTAGCCATAGAGTCTAAAAGGTCTCTAGGAGGAGTGATATCCTTAATCTCTACACGAATAACTTTTACACCCCATGGATCTGTTGCTTCATCTAAAACTTGTAATAGTTTTCTATTCATATCTTCTCTCTCAGAAAGCATTTCATCAAGATCCTTAGAACCTAAAACAGTCCTTATATTAGTCATAATAATATTTTCTAATGCCCACTCTAAATTATTAACTACATAAGAAACTTTTTTAGAGTCCATTATTTGGAAAAAAGCAACTCCATCAACTTCAACACTAGCATTATCTTTACTAATTATTTCTTGTTTTCTAATGTTAAGAACAGTTTCTTTCATAGAAACTTTACTTGCTACTCTATCTACAAAAGGAATTATGAAAGCTAAACCAGGGTGTAAAGTTTGCTGATATTTTCCAAACCTTTCTACTATATATTCATTAGCTTGTGGAACTACTTTTACACTAAAAGCTACAGCTAAAACACAAAGTAACAATATAGCCCCAGCAACAATTATAAACATAAGCTTTCCTTAAGTTGGACAGTTAATTTTATCTATATGCATTCTTAACATCATCATTAATAGTTACAGCGCTATTAACATCTAAACAATTAATTATTTTACTCATAAATTTATTAATAGCTTCATCTTCAAGTGTTTTATTTAAATCACTAAATAAAAATCTAACTGAAACATTAAACCCTTGAGAAACAGCAAACATACTAGATATATCAATTCCTTTTAAAGAAAATATATTTAGACTTTTTATTGGCTCTAAAATATCACTGATATTTGAATCATTAGCAACTAAGAATGAAATATCTCTAGAAACAGATGGGAATTTTGAAAACTTTTCAAATTTAACTATATCTTTTTTAGTTAGCTCTACTAAGTCTAATTCAAAAACTATAGGAGGCTTTGACTTTATTTGTAATGCTTTTAGAGCCGTTGGATGTAAAACTCCTATTATACCAATTTTCTTATTATCAGAATAAATATAGGCAGATTGTCCCGGATGCAGCCAATGTATATCATCACAAACTTTAAATGATAAATTTTTAATATGAGAACATAATGCTTCAATATCATTTTTTACATCAAAAAAATCAACTACTTTATTACTACTCCATGTTGTTGGATTAACATCTCCAAATACAAGGCCAGCAAATTTTGGACTCTCAATTCTTTGCTCAGCATTTTTACAGAAACAAACACCTTCTTCAAAAATTCTTACACGATTTTGCTGTCTATTAATATTAGCTTTAAAAGTATTTAAAAGTCCTGGAATAAGTGACTGTCTCATCACTGATAAATCTTGAGAAATAGGGTTTTGTAAAGAAATACCCTTATCATAAAAAAAATACTCATCATGCTTAGGATCTATAAAGCTATAGTTAATAGTTTCATAATAACCTCTATCAACTAGCTTTGATTTTAATGACTGAAGAGATTCTTTTTCTTCCGATATATTAACTTTTTGTGCTTTATATTGAGGCATAGTCTCTGGAAGCTTACTATAACCATAAATTCTAGCTATTTCTTCTATTAAATCTTCCTGAATTTCCATATCAAAACGATATGAAGGAGCTATAACTTCTAAAGTTGTATTATCTATTTTATTAACTGTCATATGTAATGACTTTAATACATTAGCAATGTAATCAAAATCAAACTGAGTTCCTAAAACTTTATTTAATTTAACTATAGAAAGTTTTATAGTTCTCTTAGAGTTTAAAAAATCTGCATCCTCACTACCATGTATAGGAGCTACCTTACCCCCAGCTATTTCTGTAATTAACTGTATAGCTAATTTCATGGCTTGCTGAGCTAATTGTGGATCAACACCTCTTTCAAATCTATGAGAAGAATCTGTATGTAGATTATATTTACGAGCTTTTCCAGCTATTTTTTCAGGAACAAAGAAAGCACTTTCTAAAAAGATATTTTTAGTTGAATCTGAAATTGCTGAATCAAGTCCACCCATAACTCCAGCCATAGCTAAAGCTTTTTTCTCATCTGCAATAACTAGAGTATCACTCTCTAATTCAACTTCTGTTTCATCAAGTAGAGTTAGTCTCTCTTTAACTTCAGCATATCGAACATTAATTCCACCTTCTAATTTATCTAAATCAAAGGCGTGCATAGGCTGCCCTGTTAAAAGAAGCACATAATTAGTTACATCAACTAAGAATGAAATAGACCCAATACCACTTCTTCTAAGCTTCTCTACCATCCATAATGGAGTTTCTACAGAATTATCTACATCTCTAATTATACAGCCATAATAAGCTTTACATGCATCCATAGCTGTTATAGATACTTCTTTAGTCTCTGCTATTTCAACAACTGGATTTTTTATATGTAAGGGCTTTAATTTGATATTTCTCAAAGCAGCAACTTCACGAGCAATACCATAAACACTTAGACAATCTGCTCTATTAGGAGTCAAATCTACTTCTAGCGTATTATCATTTAAACCTAGATATTCATTTATATCTGTACCTCTAGGAGCATCTGAAGGTAAATCCATTAAACCATCTGCTTTTTCTAAAAGTCCAAGCTCCTCTTCTGAGCACATCATTCCAAATGATTCTTGTCCTCTTAACTTAGATTTTTTAATTTTAAAATCACCTGGCAATACCGCACCTATCTTAGCAACAGGAGCTTTCATACCTTCATATATATTGCTCGCACCACAAACAATTGTTAAAAGCTCTGGTTCTGCAACATCTACTGTACAAACATTAAGCTTATCTGCATCAGGATGCTTAGCAATAGCTTTAATCTGACCAACAACAACATTAGTTACTTTATCTTTAACTACTGGCTCTATTGCATCAACTTCTAATCCAGCTAATGTAAGTGTATCTGCTAAATCTTGTGAACTTTGTGTATCTGCTAAATATTCATTTAACCACTTATGACTAAACTTCATCTATAACCTCAAAAATATTAAAATTGTTTTAAAAATCTTAAATCGTTTTCAAAAAACATTCTTAGATCATCTATTCCATATCTCAACATAGATAATCTTTCTACTCCCATACCAAAAGCGAAACCTTGGTATTCTTTAGAATCTATATTTCCTGCTTTTAGAACTTTAGGATGTACCATTCCACAACCAAGTACTTCTAGCCAACCTGTTTGTTTACAAACTCTACAGCCTTTACCATTACACATCACACATTCAATATCTGCTTCAGCAGAAGGTTCTGTAAATGGAAAATATGATGGTCTAAACCTTACTTTTAAATCTTTCTCAAAAAATGAACTTAAAAATGCGTGTAACAAGCCTTTTAAATCTGCAAATGAAACTTCTTTATCTACCAATAACCCTTCCACTTGATGAAACATCGGTGTGTGAGTAATATCAGAATCACAACGATAAACTCTTCCAGGTGCAATAATTCTAATAGGTGGATTTCTTTTCTCCATTGTACGAATTTGTACACCTGAAGTATGCGTTCTTAGAACATGTGTACCATCAACATAAAAAGTATCATGCATTGCTCTAGCAGGATGATGAGATGGAATATTTAATGTTTCAAAATTGTAATAATCACTTTCAATCTCAGGCCCAAACTCAATATCAAACCCATTTTGTTTAAAAAAAGATTCGATTCTATTTAATGTATTTGTAATAGGATGAAGATTTCCTTGAGATTGACCCACTCCAGGTAAAGTAATATCTATTTTTTCTTTAGCGAGTTTTTCATTTATTTCTTTCTGCTCAAGAATAGATAGCTTCTCATTTAAAGCATCTTGTAGAGCTTGTTTAGCTATATTAACAGCTTGTCCAAGCATTGGCTTTTCTTCATTTGGCAATGTAGCTATTAGCTTCATCATGCCAGTTAATTCACCTTTTTTACCTAAGTATTTTACTCTTATATCTTCTAAAATTTTTCTATCATTTGCTTCTACAACTTCATGTAGAGCTTTGTCTTTCATTTCATTGACTATTTGCATACAAAATCCTATTACAATTTATAATTTGCAGATATCTATTTTATAGTTTTATTATAATTATAAATTCATAATTATAGACCTTTTAAGAGTTTTTTAAAACTAGTTATTTTTTTACTCCATACCTTGTAATAACAACGGCTCCGAACACTGCAATAATTCCACCAATAATACTTAAAGCTTTTGGTACCTCATCTAAAAATACCCACCCTAAAAATATTGTAAATAAAGGCATTACATATAATGAGCTAGCAGCAATAGAGACTTTTAGATGTTTAAAAGCATATCCCCATAAAAGATATGATAAAGCTCCAGGAAATATTCCCATATATATGATCATACTAACATCTAATAAAGAGGTATGAGAAAAGTCTTTAATTGCTTGGTTAGAAAAAATCAATAAGAATAATGTTCCAAACCATATAAAGTAAGCTACAGCTTCAATAGGATGAAATTTTACTAAAATTTTCTTCTGAAAGGCTGTATATATAGCTCCTGCAAATGCGGCTATATATACGTATAGTACTCCTAAAAAACGTATTTCACTATTACTCGCAACTAAAATAGCTCCTGCTCCTAACATACAAATAGTTAAGCCGAATACGCCAGTTTTATTAATTCTTTCATTTAAAAATAAGATAGCTAAAACTATTTCTACTATAGGAACTTGGAAAATAATAAAATTAGCAACTCCTGCACTAACAAATTTTTCTCCTTCATTTAAGAAAACGTTATAAATAAAAAAGCCTAAAAAACCTAATACTGCAAAATAAACTAAATCTTTAAATGTTGGTTTAATCTTATTTTTTAAAGGAATAAATATAAATAGCATTGCCAAAGAAGCAATAAGATATCTTACTAGTGATAAAGATCCTGAGTTATAGTTATGAGTCATAAAATGTCTGATACAAACAAAAGCAGAAGACCAGAAAAATATACATATTAGTAATGCAAAAAAAGCTTTTATATTTAAATTATTTTGCATAAAAGTTATTTATTAAGTTTGTAAGACAATGTATCAATTTCCACAGTGTAATTATAATGATAATTATGTATTAAAATTTGCCCTAGCCAAGGTTTATCTGCTTTATATTGTATACACATTATTTTCTGATCATCTTTAATTAAACAACGTTCTTTTAGTTTTTCTTCTAAAATTATCCCTGTTCCATTAAACATTTTTTCAACTACTTGAGAAGGTGCATAACTAATAATAAATTCTAATAAACTTTCTTTAACGCCCATATTTTGATTTGGCATAGGTAAACTGCTACTTTCAATTTTATTACCATTGTAATCTAGCTTAAATAAAGAGCCTCCCCAACCAGAAAGTGCTATCATCACTATATGTTTAGAATCTAATATGATTTCAACTTGAGTACTGAAATTAGAAGTTTTCTCATTCACATGATAAGTAGCTGATACTATTTGAGAAATATTCATATCTAAATCTAAAGAGCTAGGCTTAGGTAAAGTAATTATAGTACCTGGCAAAAATTCTAGTTTAGTATCTGTATTTTCTTTGTTTTCAAAAATTGCACAACCAGTTAATAAAATAAATAAAACTAAAAATAAACTCTTAATTTTCATATTCTGTTAGCCTTAACGCTAAAGGAGCTAATAAAAATGCTAAAACTATTCCGACTAATACAGTTAATCCAAAATAATGAATAGCTGGTGTTGAGCTTAACGATAATAAACCAAATGATAATACGGTTGTGATAGCTGATAATAGTAAAGCTAACATAGTACTTTGATACTGCTTTTTACTTTCGGCCAAGAAAATAACGTAATCCATAGATATGCCCAAAACTAAGATTAACGCTAATAAACTAAATAATGTTAATGGAATATCAAACCAACCTAATATGCCTAGCGCTCCTGAGCATGCCAATACTGGAGTTATCAGGTAAATAAAGGCTTTCTTAAAAGAATAACGAAAAGATAATAATATCCATAGTAAAGCTGCAACTAAAAATAATAAGTTATTTATCATTACACGATAATGCGCAAAAATATCACTAATTTCATCAGCTTTATTAACTAAGTATACCCCTTCTTGATTTTTTACTATTGACTCTAGCTGATCTAAATTTATACGTTCAGAAAGAGTTATAGCCATTGCTTTTTGCCCTTCTTGATCTCCAAGCCATAAAAATTTTAATTGTTGAGATACTGGAGCATCAAGCCAAGAATCTAGTGTCAATTGTTTAAAACTTATATTATCAAGATTCTTTTTTACTTTTTGTGCTTGACTATTATCATAGCCAATTTTTTCTAGATAATTAATAAGCTGTGTAGAAATTAATTTTTTGACTAAGTCATAATTATTTTTCTGCTTATAAACATTTGGTATATAGTCACTAATACTTATTAAAGGATTATTTATATTAGAAAATTCTTTATAAATTTTTTCACTAATGTTATTAGCTCGCTGTAAAAGAATCTCATTATTATCAGCTAAAACTATCAAATAACTCATTCCCATATTACTACCAGTAATTTTCTTTACGGTATTTTCTGTATTTTTGAGTTCTTGAGAGGCTGACTCTAGAATATGGATATCATCATTTGCTTTAACTTGAAAGTTTCCTGCAATTATAACAAGAGCTATTATTGTTAAAATTATTACAATTGATACTTTAGATATATTTTTCCAAATTTCTAGATATTTATCTGAGCAAATTAATAAAATAGGCTTTTTATTAGGAGTTGGTGTTTTTTGTATTACATATGGAAATAAACATATAACAGTTAAATAAGAAATAGATAATCCTGTTATCGCAAATACTGCTAACTGATGCAGCCCCGGAAATGGTGCTATTGATATTACTATAAAAGAAATAATTACATTTAGTAAACCTAACGTAATACCCCAAAATATTCGTTTAAATCCTAATGCTGGTGTCCATTTTTCATCTCCCAATAACCTTTCAGAGTAATAGAAAAATGCATAATCTACAGAGATACCTATTAAACTAGCTCCAAATACTAGAGTAAATAGAAAAACACTTCCAAACCATAGATAAGTAACGACAAAAGCCACTATAAAACCACTAGCAACTGATACTAGAGTAAATACGAGAGGACGTAATGATCTAAATGTAAATAAAACAAGTAAAATAATTCCTACTAGAGAGCCAACACCTATAGTACTTACTTCATGCTGGGCTGTATCTGAGCCATTTTGAGCATAAAATAGCATTCCAGTTCTTAAAACTTTTACCCCATTTTGGGATATTTCTGCTGTTGCACTATCTATAGCTTTAATAATAGCCTCTTGAGTTGTCAGTGAGAAACTATTACCTGATATTTGGGTTTGTAACATTACATACCAACGTTCACCATATTTAGTGGTCAAATAGCCTTTATGTAAATCTAAAGCTGATGATGGTCGTGGTAAGCTTAATAAATAATTTTGATATAAAAAGAATGGATCATTATCTAATAATTTACGATTAGCTATTCCCATTGGACTATATAAAGATACTAAAGCATTTTCAACAATTTTATTTTCATTATTATTGACTAATAATTTTTCATCACTTGGTTTTAAAAGCTGTAATCTATAAGGAAAGTAAAAAGTTCCCCAAGATTGTTGTTCTGCCTCATTTACTCCTTTAAAAATATGTTTAAATAGCTGACTTTGCTTTAATTTATCACTAAATTCTTCAGTCGCTTTAATTGCTTGATCTTCATCTGGTGCGCTAATCAAAAATATAACTTTATTCCCCATACGTGATGAGAATGCTTCTGATGCCGCAGAAAAAGCTGGATTAACTTGCTTTTGAGGCAAGAGAGAAAGCACATTAGTATTAAGAGGAAAACCTTTAAAAATTAATGTGCCAAATACAATAGATGAGCTAATTATAATAACTAGCCACGCTAGAAAACGTAGCCTAAACTTGTAATCCATTATTTAACAACCACATCACTAAATTTAATATCTACAATATTATCTTCAGTATCAATAACTTTAACAAAAGTTATAGTATTAGATCCTTTCAAATAAATACTTTTTATAGCTTTACCTATAAGATTAGCTTTCGGAGTTAAAGTAATTTCCCAATCTTTAGTATCTCCTTTAAATGAAGCATTAAAGTATTGTTCTATAGAATCTGTATTTCCTTGTAATATTGACATAAAAACTTGAGTAAAACTAAAAACAACTGGTTGCTGATCTCTAGTAATAACTGTAGGAGGATTATCCATAACAGTTTGTTCAAGACGATCTTTAGTTACTTTAAGTACTGATTTAAAAGGTTTATCTTGATCCCAATATAGTCCTGAATCTGGAGATAGTTTAAATGTCCCTGATGATATTAAAGGGTTTTCTAGCCCATCTATATGTCTTATCTGCTCAAACTTACCAGTAATATTAGAATTTTTAGTTAATTGTTTTTCAACAGCTACAAAGTTTGGCTGTTCTGCAATTGGTGTCGCCCAAGAAGTAATTATTATTAAAAAACTTATTATTGTTGTTAATATTCTAAACATTACAAAATTCCTTTATCCTTTTTTGCCAGTTTTGAGGTGTGATAAAACAAGCTTTTTGTGTATTTAAATCCACTGCTAATTGTATAGTATATCCCTTAGTAAGAATCTCTTTACTCTTTTCATCCTTTACACAATAAACTATCTTTAGCCTATTTTCATATTCAACAAGATCACAAAATACTCTTATCTTTTGACCAAAATATGCTGACTTAATATATTTTAATTGTAAATCAACGATTGGCCACGCATAGCCATCATCTTTCATATGAATATAATTATATTCTAATTTATCCAACATCGCACAGCGAGCTATCTCAAAATATTTAATATAATGGCCATGCCACACTATTTGAAGGCTATCCACATCGAAAAAAGGTACTTCTATCAAGGTACTATGAGAGAAATAAGTTGTATTTTTAGACACTCTTTTTCTCCTTATTCCAGAAATCAAAAAAATTAAACCATTCTAAAGGGTATATATTACAAAAATGACTTAATCTATTTGCATATTCTTGCGCATATTTTATTAATTGTTCTTTTCTATTTTCACGCTCAAAAACAATTCCTTCTAATGCAAAATTTTCAAAAATAAAATCAAATTTATTTTTATCATTTTTAGGGCAAATCATAAAATAGCATGGGCATTTTAATAAGCTAGCTAAAACAAAAGCTCCCTCTGGAACAGGTGCATTATCTCCAAGAAAATTTACTTCTAAATTTCTTTCATGCTTTGTTACTGATGTTCTATCACCAGCAATTACAATAAACTCACCTGCTTCTATCTTATCATGTAATTGAATAGCCAAATCTGGCATAGGTTGCTGTAAAGAGATCATTCCAATTTGAAACTCAGGGTTTACTTTAGTCAAAAGTTTATTTAATTTCTGAGCATTCTTACTAAAAACTAAAGCACTAATTTTAATGTCTAAATTGTACTTAGATAAGGCTCTTGCGACCTCTAGATTTCCTAGATGTGCAGTAAAAATAATTCCACCTTTTTTTCTATTTATAGCTTGCTCTAGATTTTCTTTAGAACTTTTTGAAAAAATTAAATCTTCTGATGTAATTCTTTTATTCCAAACTGCAAATTTGTCAATTAACATTCTTCCAAAGCTAAGAAAATGACGAAAACTATATAGCCATAAATTAAATTTAGAAATGTTTGGCTTAATATGTCTTATATAATCAAAAGAAGCTTTCCTTGCATTAGAAAAAATTAAGAAATAATAAACCATTACAAAATACATTATAAGATAAGTAATTTGTCTGCCTAAAATTCTATAACTCCATAAAGTAAATTTTAAACCTATTAATCCCCCAGCTTCTTTTATTTGAGACCAATGCTTATTCATTTCCTAAGTTTCCTAAGTAATAACATAGGAATACGTAATAACATTCCAAAAAATAAACGAGTATGTGTTAAAGAGATTCTTACATTATCTTTTAACATTGCAAAATTTGAATATCCATCTTTGGGATAAATAACTTTAGTCGGGATAAAGCGAATATCTACTCCAAACCAATATAATCGAACAAGTACATCTATATCAAAACTCATACGACTAGCAAATTTCTTAAATTCTGATAATTTCAAAAATGATTTTAAAGGATAGATTCTAAAGCCACACATTGCTTCTGGAATATTTAAAGACCATGTCTCTATTGCTACCCAAAAATTAGTGATTTTACGCCCATGTAAACGGCTTTTAGGTATACTTCCATCATATTGAGGTAGTCCTGAAATCATATCTTCAGGATATTTATTCATCTCCTCAATAAACTTGGGAATATCTTTACTATTATGCTGTCCATCTGCATCTATTTGTAACATATGAGTATAGCCTAATTCTTGAGCTTTTTTTGCTCCTAATGTTACAGCTATGCCTTTTCCTTGATTTTCCTCTAAAGTCTCTACAGCTATAATTTGAGAAAATTTTTGATGTAGCTTAGCTATTATATTTTTTGTTTCAGAGTCATTTCCATCATCAACTAATATTATATCTAAGTCGTATATAGAAAGATTTTCTAAAGTTTTACCTAACTGTTTACCATGTCTATAAACTGGTATAACTATACATAATTTATTTTCAGACATATTTAATTTTTCCTTGAGAAACTATTTGTTCTTTTATATAAAACTTAAAACTAATAGCATTATTTTCTTGTATTAAATTTAAAGCCAAACAATCATTTGGAAGAATGATTTTCATAAATTTAATTTGTGGAATATCACAAAATTGATATGGATCTAATTGAAATTGTTCACATGAACTTTTAATTACTAAATCTATTTGTCCAACTCCAGGAAAGATTGGTTGCTCAACAAAATGTCCCTGAAACCCTTCATATTCAGGTAAAACCATAAACTTTAATGTAACCTCTTTAGCACTATATTTTTCAACACTTATTATCTCTGGATAATGTTTTATCATAGTTTTACTCAAATTCTTTTAAAATATTAGCTAATACTCTCTTTCCTTGTGTATTCACAGGAATTCTAGATACAATTCGCCATTTTTTTGGCAGTATTTCTAAACTATAATAGTCTAACAAGTAGCTTTTTAATTGTCGAGTAAATAGGGCTTTTCCCAGACTATTAAAAGATAACATTCCCTCCTCCGATAGAACTAATAAAGTCCCAACATATTCACGGTAGGATTTACATAAAATACAACTACTATCTTTTATCCATGGATGAAGTTTTAAATAAGTTTCCATTGCCGATAAAGATAGCCTTTTCCCAGCTAATTTTACTATACGGTCTACTCTTCCTATTAAAGTAAAGCTATTGTTTTCTTTTAGTTCAACTTTATCAGCCATAAGTTGCTCACTATTAGAAAAGAAATTAGATTTCACTATTAATTGTGAATTTATATCGGTGCTAATATCTACTCCATAGAAACATTTCCAGTCTGGCTGCTCTAACTGTTTTCTGTAAGCAATAACACCAGTTTCAGTACTTCCATATACTTCTAATACTTCTTTTTTATATTTATTAAAGAAAGATAAGGCATCTTCTCTACTTAAAGTGCTTGCAGATGAAAGTACTAAAGTATCATCGCCTATAATACTAGGTTTATCTAAATGTGAAATCATTATAGGAGTAGTGACTATTAGAGCGTCGTTTTTAACCAATCTATTAAGTATACCTTCCGGAGAAATTAAACGTTGCGTTTGTATTAAATGTCCACTTAAAAAAGCCCATAAAAAATAAAAGCTAAAACCATATAAGTGTTGATGAGATACAGTAGCATAAACTATAGCTTTTTTTGAAATATAATTATTTAAGCATTTATCTATAGCTGAGCTTTCATTTTCAAGCTCCTTAATAGTACGAGAATAAGCCTGATAGTCTCCACTAGATCCAGAAGTAAAAAATATTGTTTCTGTACATAAGCTTATATCTAATGTTTTATACTTATTAATAAATTTAGAATTAAATTTTACATCTTCATCATAGATAACAATATCATAATATTTTGATAATAGTTCTAATGTCCCAGTTTGATTATTAGGTAATATAACCACTGTTTTTCTAAGTATTTGACAAGCAAACCAAGCACATATAAATAAATAAAAATTATCAATTACTAGTGCAACTCTATCTTTTTCATAAAATTTCTTTTCCCATATAACAGATAGCGTTGTTACATTTTTTATAAAAGTTTTAGAGTCTATTTTTACTTCTTCATCTAAAAAAATAATTTGATCTAAATTCAGATATAGATATTCAAATTGACTAACAAAAGTTAAGTTTTTATTTTTGTTCATAACTTCGTTTTACATACCATCGAAGAATCCACTCTCCAGAAATTAAAATACCTATCAACATATAACTTAAAAGACCGTTATATAGAGTCCATAGAGTTATTGATCCAGTGAGAATAGTTATAATAGAGATAGTCGCATTAAACCCAAAGAAAATACACCAAACTAAAGTCACTTTTCTCGTATATTTTACAACATAACTAGGCAAAGGTTCTTTACTAATTTGCATAGCTATATGCGTAATAAAGCTATATGGCTGAAATAAGGAAAATGTAAATACTCCAAGTAGAGACAAACTTACAAGCACAGGATACAATTGAATAAATATCACATTATTGCTGATCATACCAATAAAAGCTAAAAACATACCCAATAAAGTTAATATAATCCATGTTATGTTATTTTTTTTAAATGATTTTATTGTCAAAAGGCGTAGAAAAAATATAAAAACAATTAATAAACTAAGATAACGTATTGAAAACCATTCTAAACTAAAAAATACGACAAATGGATAAACAATGATCAAGGTTATAACTAATAACTTTATTAATGATCTCATATGGAGTTTTAATTTGCTTGATTCTTAAGCTCTTGATAAATTACTTCTACAACATCTGATACTGTTCTAACAGCTTTAAATTCTTCTGGTTTAAATTTATGCTTAGTAATTGATTGTAGTTGAACAATCAAATCAACCGCATCTATGCTATCAAGATCTAGATCTTCATATAAGCGTGAGTCTAAAGTAATATCATCTATATCTAACTCAAAAAGTTTATGTAAAATTTGTTGAAGCTCTTCAAAGATACCTTCATGAGAAATTTGCATACACACTCCTATTTCTTTTGAGACTCAATAAATTTAGCAAGTGCTGATACTGAGCTAAAGTGATTACGTATCTCATTATTACTAGAGTCTAAAGTAATATTATATCTTTTTTTAATAGCCACACCTAATTCAAGTGCATCAATAGAATCTAATCCTAAACCTTCTCCAAAAAGGGGCTCATCGGATTTTATTTCCTCAGGAGAAATATCTTCAAGATTTAATACCTCGATTATCATCTCTTTAATTTCTTGTTCCATCATAGACATTTTAAATACTATCCTGTATAAATTGTTCCTGTAAATAACGAGTAAGCTGCCTTGCTGCAAGTGATGGTAAGCCATCAGCTTTATTTAGAAAATCTGTAGGATCTATTTTTTCTCCTACAGTTATCTTAAACTTTGGCTGTTTGTCGGGAAGGCTATACCATTTTTTTTGTTTTGTCAAAGTCACCGGTTGACAATCTAGATGAATTAAACGTATTTTAGCTTTAGCTCTTAAAGCTATTTGAGCAGCTCCTCTTTTAAACGTAATTGGTTGACCCGGGACTGTGCGAGTTCCTTCTGGAAACATTAGTAAATTGTTACCTTTAGAAAAAGTATCTTTTATTTGATCAAATGTTTGCTCTGCATCAATATTTGGAATATACCCAGCAATATCTATTAAATTTTTATAAAAAAAATTCTCCCAAAGCTCTTTTTTTACCATATTATCACAACGAGGAAGCTTAGAAACTATTGCTACATAATCAATTAAAGTTGGATGATTAGCTATAAATAGACAACCCTTATCTTCTTTTAATAAATTCATATTTTCAAATTTAAAGCGTATAACACCTAGATTATGAACTATAAAAATAAATATTCTAAAAGTAACATAAACAGCATGTTGCGCTACTGTCTTTTGTTTTTCTTTGTTTTTAATTATTAAAGAAATTAAAGGTAAATATATATAGCTTAAGACAAACGCCCCCATACTAAAAAGTACTATGCAAAATCCAGTGCCAAATATTCTCCATAATTTACTTATCTTAGTAATCAAGAACTTAACTCCTTTATTTTAAGCATCGGTAAAACTAATGTTCCTTTTCTATCTCCAAGCAACCAAGCTATAAAAATTAAAGCTGGCGGTATCGCAGTTTTACTAATGTGATTTGTATCAAACTCAATATCTAAAACAATACTAGTTTCTTTATATTCACTACTAATATATAGCGCTAAACCATAATCTAAATCATACTTAACATTAAGTTTACTATATAACTCTGGATTTTTTTCATCAAAAGTGATAAATAATATGTTTTTTTTATCCTTCAATTGAGCTATTGCATCTATTAATCCCATCTGAAAAGTTTCACAACCTGCTGAAATAGAATTAAAAGGGATATTTAAGTTTTTTTGAATGGATAATAAGCCTGAAGAAGTATTATGCACACATTGTGAAAACTTATTTGGTGATAAAACTTCTTTAGCTTTAATTTGCTTAAATAAATCTACTGTATTATGTAATTCTCCATGCTGAGAACAAAAAACACCGGCATTAATATTCTTTTCTTCTAGAAACCCTAAAGCTAATGATAAAGCTATCTTGCTAGCTGTACTACAACGACGGCGAAGCATTGGAGGAATATCATTAACCTTTAAAACTAAATCTCCTTGGGGCTTATTTAAAACAATTGACCATTCTTTCCACTCGTCTGTAGTATTTAAATCGTTTGAAACTGCTTTCCAAGCATTTAAATATAATCTCATAATTTCTAAAAAAAAAATATTTAGATTTATTATGACTAATATAATAATCATATCAACTATAATATATTTTATGAGGGCTTAAATCATAATGATTTTTATTGATAAATATGTAATAATGGGGCAAAAGAATTTGTTTAAAAATTATAATTTAGAAGGAAATTAATATGAAATTAAAATCAATGTTTTCAGTCATAGGTACAATGATTCTAGCTATTTTTTTAGTAAGTTGTGCTCAATCAGTTCATAATTTGAGTGATCAACCAATTCCTGCTCAACTTAATAAAGAGCAGATAAAAGAATCAATAATTGCTGCTGGAAAACAACGTGGTTGGATTATAGGAAATGGTGATCAATCAGATGAGCTTACTGGTAAACTATTGTACAAAGGACACTTTGTTGTAGTTAATATTCCATATTCAGAGCAAGGTTATTCTATCCAATACAAAGACTCTGTCGGTTTAAGTTATGATAAAGTAGAAAACAAAATTGATAGAAGCTACAATAAATGGGTTGAAATATTAAATAAAGATATTCAAACTCAACTTCAATTAAAAGCAAAAAATTCTTAATATGTTAATATCTTAATATTTTTATAATTCTAATAGTTCATAAAAAATACTTCAAACTCTCATAAGCTCAACTAAAGTAGTGATTTTTAAATTTAATTGTGTGATAATCGAATTTAGTTTAATTAAATAACTTTTGAAGAGGTATAACTAAAATGAAAATCAAATCTATATTCATTATCATAAGTACAGTATTACTTTCAGTTTTATTGATAGGCTGTGCTCAAACTGTAAACAATTTAAATGATCAACCTATACCTTCTGAGCTTTCTAAAGATCAGATAAAACAAGCTATTATAGTTGCCGGAAAGCAACGTGGCTGGGTAATAGGTAATAGTAACAAACCAGATGAGCTTACAGGAAAGCTTCTATATAATGGTGATTTTGTTGTTGTCAATATTCCATATTCAGAGCAAGGATACTCTATTCAATATAAAGACTCTGTTGGTTTAGATTATGATAATGTAGAGAATAAAATTGATCGTGATTACAATAGTTGGGTAGGATATTTAAATCAAGATATACAAATACAACTTCAATTAGAAGCTGCTCAAATTAGACACGCTTAATAAATCTAAGGAGATAAAATGAAATTAAAATCTATATTTAGTGTTATCTCTACTATATTACTTTCAGTTTTATTAATAGGTTGTGCTCAAACTGTAAGTAACTTGAATGATCAACCCATACCTGCTGATTTTAGTCAAGAGCAGATAAAAAAAGCTATTATTGATGGTGGTAAGAATCGTGGTTGGATTATTATTCAAAGTGATAAGCCAGATCAACTTATTGGAAGACTTTTATACAAAGGCAAATATTCTGTAACTGTAGATATTCCATATTCAGAAAAAGGCTATTCAATTGAGTATGCAGACTCAGTAGGTTTAGATTATGATAAAGTCGAAAATAAAATTGATAGGCATTATAATAATTGGGTTATCCTTCTTAACCAAGATATTCAAAGGAAACTACTCATTGAAGAAGCTAAAGTTAAAAATTCTTAATTAACTCTCTTAATATCTAGTTTTATTTCTTTATTTAAATTTATTAACTTAACCTCTTTTTCTAAACTAGTTGAAATAGTTATAAAATATTCATCTTGAAACTTATATTGTAATAAATTTAATTTTTCTGGAGTTTGATTTCCTTTACTAAGATACTCTAAAATACTTACACCAAAATATTTAGCAGAGGCCTCTTTTATAGTCCATAACTTATAAAAGTTTTCTATATATGAGTTACTGTCATTTTCTAGCAAGCTATTTTCTTCTAATGAATAAAAGTTTTTTGCTATACTTTTTACATCTCGATTTGAGTTTATTTTTTCAATATCTACACCCACTCTTGAAGAGGATATGGCTCCAACTAACCAGTCTCCACTATGGCTAATATTAAAATCTAAATTAGCATTTTTAAGTGTAGGCCTTTGTGAAGTCTCTATATCAAATTCAAGGTTCTTTGGAGAAAGACTTAGCTTAGATGATAAGCTATCATAACGAAACCATAATGAGCATAATTTAGTTCTTGAAAAATTTTCTATTTTATTAGAATTAAAAACTTTATTTAAAATAAAATAATTTTTTACTTCTTCAATATCCACGCTTGGTAAGTGATAAAAATAAAGCTCTATTATTTCCATTTTTTAAATATTAATGAAGTGTTGACACCACCAAAAGCAAAGTTATTTGACATAATATAATCTACATCTAAATTTACAGATGATTGTAGATAATTAAGAGGTGAGCATTTTGGATCAATATTCTGAAGGTTTGCATTTGCTAAAAGCATACTTTTTCTCATCATTTCTATACTTAACCAAGACTCTAAAGCTCCACAAGCTCCAAGAGTATGTCCAAAATATCCCTTCAAAGAACTAATAGGAGTATTTGGTCCAAAAATATTAGCTGTTGCCTGACTCTCAGCAATATCTCCTCGTTCAGTAGCTGTGCCATGAGCATTAATATAACCAATATCATTAGCATTTAGATTTGCATTTTTTAAAGCTAACTCTAAAGCTTTTTGCATTTTTTCTGCTGTTGGCTGTGTAACATGGACTGCATCACAATTAGTCCCAAAACCAACAATCTCAGCATAGATTTTTGCTCCTCTTTGCTCTGCGTGTTCTAAAGACTCTAATATTAAAGTCACTCCACCCTCTCCTAAGACTAATCCATCACGATCTCTATCAAAAGGTCTAGGTGTAAACTCTGGGTGTTCATTCATTTGACTAGTAGCATACAATGTATCAAAAACAGCTACCTGACTTGGGCACAACTCTTCAGCACCACCAGCTATCATAATATCTTGAAGACCATACTTAATAGCTTCATAAGCATAGCCTATAGCTTGACTACTTGATGTACAAGCACTTGAAGTTGGAATTAAGCGACCAGTCAGCCCAAAAAATAAAGCTATATTGACAGCACAAGTATGACTCATACCCTTAATATATGTTGTCGCATTAACATTATTTACGCTATTATCAGTAAGGATAGATGTTAACTCTGCTAATGGCTTAGTACTGCCAGAACATGAACCATAAGCCACGCCAACACTACCACTACTTAATAAATCTTCTTGACCTAATAAATTAGCATCTTTCAAGGCATTCTCTGTTGCTACAGTAGCAAATTTAGCTACTCTACCCATTCCTCGAGTTTGCTTTCTTTTATAATGTTCTGGAATTTGAAAATCCTCAATAGGTGCTCCAAGCTGAGTATTTAACCCTTTAATATTATGCCATTGAGCAATATTTCTAGTAGCCGTTTTACCTTGTTGTATAGCTGTAAAAATATCATCTGCTGTATTTCCTAATGCAGTTACCCCAGCCATACCTGTAACAACCACTCTACGCACTATATAAGTCCTCCATTAACTGAAATAACTTGACGAGTGATATACGCTGCTGAATCAGACATTAGGTATTCTACTAAGCTTGCAACCTCATCAACTTTTCCTGCTCTTTTCATAGGTATATGTTTTATTATTTCATTGTAGTGTTCTAAATCTTCAGTCATATCTGTTTCTATTAAACCTGGAGCAATACAGTTGACTGTAATTTTACGTTTAGCTAATTCTAAAGCTAAAGCTTTAGTTGCTCCAATAACTCCAGCTTTAGCTGCACTATAGTTAACTTGTCCTCGATTTCCAATAATTCCTGAAACAGAGGCAATAGTTATGATTCTGCCTCCTTTACGTAGCTGAACCATCGGCATTACACAAGGCTTTAGAACATTATAAAATCCATCTAAATTAGTATGTACAACATTTTTCCAATCATTCTCTTCCATTGCAGGAAATGCAACATCTTTACATATACCTGCATTATTTACTACGCCATAAAAAGCACCATTCTGAGAAATATATGATTCTAATATATTTTCACATTGTTCAGTATTTAATATATCAAATTGAAGTATATCCGACTGTCCACCTAAAGACTTTATCTGCTCTTGAGTATCTAAAGCTCCATGATAATCATTGTTATAATGTAAAGTTATATGAGTATTACTATTCGCAAGCCTTAAAGCTATTGCTTTTCCTATACCCTTACTAGCACCTGTAACTAAAACCTTTTTCATATCTAATCCCTTGTTAATATTTTTGCTACTTCAGCGTTATCTCGTGGCTGATATGCACTAATAGTTATACTTGCTGTAACTTTACCATTAACTTCTATCTTAGCTTTAAAGACTCCAACTCCATCCTCAATTAATAGAGATTCAGAATAAATATCTAATGATTCATTTTCAAGGTATTCTAAAACCTCAGTTTTATATTGTCTAATACTCATTAAAAATGCAACTTGAGGTTCTTTATTTATAGAAGATTGTTTTTCTAAAGCATCTAACTTTGCAAAAGTTGCTGAAGTTTGAGCCATAATTTCAACAGCTATCCAGTGAGGGACACTTTTTCTTTTATCACAAAAAAATAAGTGATCAGATGTGATTTTGGCCTGACAATGAATAATATTGTTATTAAAATCTAAACATTTATCAATCATTCTCATTGGAGGTTTTTGAGGGATTAATATATCTAAATCATACATACTTGCTACTCCCAATTATAACGCTAACATTACTACCTCCAAAAGCAAAAGAGTTACTCATAAAGTATGGAGAAATCCAGGTAATTTCAGTAGTAATAATTCCTATATCAGAAATTAAATTTTCTGCTGTATTATATTGTTTTGGCAATATTCTAGTAGGATTATATTTACTAGACAACAAAAGCCAACATAATCCCAATTCCGTAGCCCCTGCAGCACCTAAAGTATGCCCTGTTAAATTCTTTGTTGAAGAACAAGGTAAATTGTCATTAAAAATATTTAAAACAGCTTCTCTTTCCATTTCATCATTTTTAATAGTTGCGGTTCCATGTAAATTTAAATAACCAATATCTTTAGAAAAAAGCCCAGCCATTTCTAAAGCTTGTACCATAGCTAATCGCGCACCCTTACCAGTTGGATCTGGTGCTGTAATATGATAGCCATCAGAGGATTCTCCAACTCCCATCAAACTAATTTCACTAGGTTCTTTTGATAGTATAAATAATGCTGCACCTTCGCCAATATTTATTCCGTCTCTATTAACATTAAATGGCTTACATACATTTTCAGATACAGATTCTAAGCAATCAAAACCATTTAGGGTCAGCTGACATAAAGTATCACATCCCCCAACAATTACTGCATCACACATACCCTGCTCTATTAATCTTTTTGCACTAGCGAATGCTTTACCACTTGATGAACAAGCTGTTGAAATTGTATAAGCAATACTGTTTAAACCTAAATATGCTTTTAAAAAATTACTTATACCACCAGTCTCTTGTTGTTTGTAACTATATTCTTCTGGAAAGTGCCCATTCTCTTCATTATAAATAAAAGCTTTCTCTCCATTATCTATTCCTGAAGTACTTGTTCCTAAAACAATTCCTACTCTATTTTGACCGTATTTAGTAATTATTTGCTCTATAGTTGATTGAATTTGTAAACAAGCATGTAATAACATTCTATTATTTCGACAATCATATTCAGATAAGTTAGAAGGTATCAGAGGTAGATTTGATTTCACACTTCCGACAAGAGTTTTACGTCCTGAAATGAGATTTTTAGATTCAGTAACTCCTGTTTGATTTTTATGTAATGCTTCAATAACTGAGTTTTTATCATCTCCTAAAGCATTAATAATACCCAAATCGTTAAGATATACCATTAATCTATTTAAATTCTACACTAAGTTTATATAACAAAAATTGTATCATATGTAAGGAGTGAGTTCTATTTAACCTCAGTTCGAAATTATTTCATAATTAGGCTTTTATAATTATTAAGGAGCTGCCTTAGTTAATTTTATTTTAGATTTTCTCTAACTCAATGTCTAATTAAATGTTCTCTAGGAATTTCACAAATAACTCAAATATCACAACCTAATATTCCTTCAGGCTCTAGTTTTATTATAATTGTTGATAACAAATTATTAACAGTGAAAATGTCTATATTTAATTTAAAAATATTCATTATATCTTTTGTAAAGGTATTTAATATCAACTTCTTATCAGAATATTCATTACAAATTATTTTTTCTCTTTTACCTGGTCTATTAATAACTAATTTGACTATATTTTCATCAATATTTAAAAAAATTTTTTCATCAAGGGTTGTATTTTGATACAATTCAGCAAAACTTAAAAAAATTACTAAATAATTGTAATAATAGATTTCAGTTATTCCTGAACTAGTAATTAGCAAAGTTCCATTATTAATGAATGTAGATAAGTCCTCTTTTAATTTATTTTCAAGATTAACTGGAATATTAAAGTTCATATTTTTTGATATAACAGCAGATATATATTCTTTAAAATAAGAATTTCTTCCGTTAACAAGAAAACTATTTATAAATCTTCTCAGTATTTTTATCATAATAGTTTGAATTCCATGATTCACTAAGTTAATCTGTTGGCTTTTTCCATATAAGACTTTTTTATACGTAATATCTTGAGCTATTCCTAAAATACCAATAATTTTATTTTTTTCATCAAAAATTGGAATTTTTTCAGTTTTTATCCATAATAATTGATGAAATGGAAGAAGATACTCAGATAAGTGAGATCTTCCTGTATTTAAAACATATAGATCATCGCTTTTAAATGCCTCAGCTTGTGCTTTACCCCACTCAAACTCATCATCTTTCTTACCAACAGCCTCGTTGTGTTTTAATTTACTTAAATCACAAAGATTATTACTTAAAAATATATATTTTGAATTTAAGTCTTTTACGAAAACATAAACATCATTACTACTTATATTCCTGATAGAATTGAATATTGGAGAATCTAAATACTTTTGCATATTATGTCCTTATAATTTCTTTTAACTTAGATATTAACAAATTTATATCACTAAATTTATGGCTAGCTGAAAAAGTGATTCTTAATATTGCTTTAGATTTTTCAACAACCGGATATACTGCACATGTTACAAGTATTCCTTCTGCTTTTAATAATTTATAATATTTTATAGCTTTATCCTCATTTCCAACAAATATAATACGGAAAGGTAAAAAACTATTAGAATATTTATTGAAAACGAAATTATCTATTTTTTTATCAAAAAAAGCTAAATTTGACTTTAATTTTTGCTGTAATTTTTGTATTTTTTTAGATAAATGGATATCACAAGCTTTATTAAGTATCTCCAGTGTGGGAATTGATAAAGGCCCTGAAAATGTATAAGTAGTACAATATGTTATAATAAAATCAACTTGTTCTTGATAAGGCATTAGCACAACCCCACCCTGTCCTCCAAATCCCTTAGTTAGTGACGTAGATATAAATACCCTTTTATTCATTTTATAATTAAGCTCTTGTAAAACATACCCACTTCCATGATTTCCTAATATCGACATACTGTGTGCATCATCAAAATAAACGTAACCTTTAAACTTATTGATTAAATTTATTATTTCTTTTATAGGATAGATTTTACCCATAGAACCAACACTGTCCATAATTATAAAAGGAGTTTCATTTTCCTTATATTTCTTTTCTAAGATTAATGATAATTTATCTGTATCTAATGCATCTATAAGCTCAACTTCGCAAAACTGTTTTATAATTCCTATAAGGATTTTTAAAGATTGATGTGAGTATTTATCTATTAAACAAGTTAATTTAGTTTTTGCTGTAATTTTTGGAAATGACTTAGAAAATAATAAAGGAATAATTCCTAAATGTGCTGTATGTAAATTTTGGAATAATACTGGATGATATGGATAAAAAATATTTGAAAACTTTTTTAATACTTTTTTTTCCTCTTTAGATATACATCTTGTTCTAGAGCTTGAAAATAGAAATCCTTGAGAGTCTATGGATTTACTTTTCTTAATTGCATTAGTTAGCCTTTTATTATTATGTAATCCGAGGTAAGAGCAAGAAATAAACTCTAGATATTCTTTATTATCAGTTAGTGTAATTCTTTTTTTTTCACTTTTTATATATGTATTACGTGCGCAATCGTAACTAATCTCTAAGTTCTTATCTGATTGATTTAACCTTTTTATAAGCCAGTTTTTATTAACTTCCATATATAAATTTACTTATTAAATATATATCACTATACTAAAATCGCAACTCTATTGCAAAGATTTACAAAGTGGCATAACTTTTCATAAAAGATCTTTATTTCTGACAAACTTCGGCCTTTAATATTTGCGTAAAATTATACCGTTTATTATTCTTTTTATTTATTACTATTGTCCACAAATCCTTATTAGAAATAATATCTAACTTGTCTTTTGCTCTAGTAATCCCTGTATATAGTAATTCTCGTGAAAGCACCTTATTAGATTCATTTGGTAAAATAATACAAACTCTTTCAAATTCTGAACCTTGAGTTTTATGTATTGTCATAGCATAGACAGTTTCAAACTTTGGTAAAGTATTTATCATAAAGCTAACATCCTTATTTTCAAAATAAGCCATATTATTCCAAATCACACCTACATCGCCATTAAATAAATTCTGAGAATAACTATTCTCAACTATCATTATTGGCTTACCATGATAAATATCTTTATTATTTTTGCCCAAGATCTTTGCTATCTTATCATTAAGATTTATCGTACCCACATTCAGTTCTCTATTTGCGACTAATATTCTAAATCTCTTTAGATATTCTAATGCTTCTTCTGGTGTCTCTTTTTTGTAAAGCTCTTTATAGTAAGCTTTCACAAAACTATTTAGATATTCATCAAGCCTACTTAAATTATAAAAACTTATACTTTCATCTAATTCTTGAGAAGTATCTCCAGCTAGAACTTTATTTGCTAAATTATTTATAGCTTTATTAGAACGATAGTTTTTCTCTAGCTTTGTAACATAATCGAAGCTATTTCCAAACTTAACCTCTTCATTGCATATTTGCTGTATTAATTTTGCAACCTTATTTGAAAATATATTGTTTGATACTCCTTCAGTTAGATTACTTAGTATACTTCCCACTTCAACTGAAGGTAGCTGGTTGATATCACCTATAAGAATAAGTTTTGTATTATCTTTTAATACTCTTATAAGCTTTATGAAAATATTAATATCCAACATAGATGCCTCATCAATTACAACCACATCAAAAGACGCCCTAAAATCAGCGCTATACTTTAGTCGTTTTGAGTTGGGCACAATTCCTAAAAATCTATGTATCGTGCTAGCTTCCTCTGGGATTGAATTATATAAGTCTTCCTCTAAACTCAAATTCTCTTTTAACTTTAATTTTGTATTTAGAATAGATTCTGTAAGTCTCTGAGCTGCTTTACCTGTTGGAGCTAATAATGCTATCTTTTGATCTGCGCCATTTAACATCTGAAAAGCTAGAAGCAACTTAGTGACTGTTGTAGTTTTACCAGTTCCTGGACCGCCTGATATTATACTAAACTCACGAACCAAGCTATTTATAACTGCTATTTCCTGCCAGTCTTGGTAATTCTTAGACTCATTTTCTCTAGGAAATAGTTTATTCAAGGTTTCGGTAAACTTATCTATATCAACATAGTCTAAATTTGCTTTTATTTTTTCTTTTAGAAAAGCTGCTATTTCATTTTCAAATTGCCATATTCTTTTAATATATAAACAACCAAAAGCATAGTGAATTGGACTATTTTTGAAATCTAATGTTTTAAGTAGATTTTCTATTTCACTTTCATCTGGAAAGCTGTAACCCTCGATCTTTTCTAAGTTATCATCTTCAAGCTGTTGCCATAGGTTTTTATTAGCGATACTTCTAATATCTAAACAACTACGCCCCTCTCTATAAGATGACATCAATGCAACTAGTAAATGAAATAATAAGCTCTTACTATTTTGATCGGTTAACTTAAAAAAATGAGATGTCTCTTTTGCAAAGAAAAAATCTATTGGCTCAATATCTGCTAAATTATTTTTACATTCTAATAAATTTCTATACATCATTAGCTCCTGTAAAAATACTATCCATTTTTTCTAAAGTACTTCTCTCTATCTTAGTTTTATAAACACCAAAACCATCCTTAAAGCCTCTAAGATAAAAATAATAAACTCCACCAAAATGCTTATCAAAACTGTAGCTTGGTAGATTACTTGAAAGGTATCTGTGCAGTGCCACACTATAGATAAGGTATTGCAAATCGTAGAAGCTATCCTGATTTTTCTGCCTCATTTTTTCTTGAGAATAATCCTCTAAAGAATCTCCCAAATAATTAGACTTATAATCTGCAACATAATATTTACCGTTATATTCAAATATTAAATCTATAAAACCATGCAACATACCAAAAACTTTCTGATTACTAAGCTTATCGTAATCTATTTCTCTCCCTCTATACTCTCCTAAAGCTTTTATAATATTGGTTTTATAAAGCTTCTTATTTGTAACTGGGAAGTAGAATTCTGCTTCTTTCAATGTTTTTGAATTTAGAATGTCTTTTAAGCAAAAGCTAGACGTATGTAAAACACTCTTATTATCATCAAAAAGTTCGCCTTGAAAATTACTTTCTTTTTGCACTAAAGAGGATTGTTGCTCTATTTCACTAATTGGTGCAGTTAAACACTCTTCCAACCAGCTTTTTAGATTATTAAAATCTTCTGCAGCAACTACCTTATATCTATTCATTTGCTCTTGTAAAAGAGTATCATCTATTTCACCTGTGCTAAAATCTGTATGTTCCAAAACATTATGCAAAATATTACCAATGTCTGCTCCTTTGGTAGCTGTAAATCTAAATTCTAACTTTTGCTGTATTTCTTGAGCTTTATCATCCTCTGACTCATCATTTTCTTTTTCTAATATTATATTTTGAGGCTTTGACTTAGATATTTTAGAAAAAGATAACATTTCCCAATTATCATTTTCTAGCTTGTGTATTTGACTAGCTTTTAGCTCTTGATTTGCCACATTATAGCTAGTATGTTGTATTTCTATGCTTTGAAAATTATTTATCTCTAAAAGCAAACTTTGGTTAGCTGGATTGTTTGTGATTTTTTGAACCTTCTCTAGCCAGTCTTCATCTTTTTTATAATTCACGAATTGTGCCAATGGACTATTATATGAGTCATCACTTGGAATTTTAGCAGCGCCCTTTTTAGATTGGTATTTAGCCACTCCAATATAGCATCTATGTTCAGCACGAGTAACTGCCACATAGAAAAGTCTCATAAGCTCTTCTACAGCTTCATTATCAACAATGTCTTTTATAGAATCATCTTTACCAATCTTATAAACTGTTTGAGCTAATTCTTTATCATAGTATTTATTTACTTTATCTAGCAGAAACTTCTTACTACTTACATAACTTGCAAATGGTATAAATACAATAGGATACTCAAGCCCCTTCGATCCGTGGATTGTGATTATTTTTATCAAATTATCATTACTTTCCAATCTTAACTCACCCTCTAAATCAGTATCACTTTTTATCTGTTGGCGATACCATTTGATAAGCTGATTGGGATGTTTATATTTATTTTCAGCTACTTTTATAAGCTCTGCTAAATGTAAAACATTTGTAATTACTCTTTGTTTATTTTCTGTTCGCTGAATAAAACTCTCATGTAAAATCTGCATAATGAAAGACATAAAACCATATTTATGCCATTTATCTCTTAGCCCTTTTGCATAGTCAATTTGTCTACCCCACTCCTCTATTTTTTCTTCATCAAAATAAGCTAAAAACTTTTCAGCACTTCCACCTAACAGGCTTGTTGATAGAGCTTTCTTTAATAAATACTTATTCTCAAGCTCATTTATTCCTTCCATTAAAAATAGGATTTCTTGAGCCTCTTGGCTTTTATAAACATTATCTCTTTGACTTAGATAAACTGAACTTAGATTTTTTTGTTGTAATGCCTGTTGTATAACCTTTGCTTGTTTACCATTCTCAACAAGTATTGCAATATCACTCTCTGTTACTTTTTTAGAACTTAGTAGTCTAACAATTTCATTAGCAGTCCAAGCCGATAATTTGGTATCAATATCATTTTTATTATCATCTTCTGCCACATCATAATAGAAGTAATTTATTGGCTGAAAATTATCATCAAAAACTTTATTTTTACTATCTGCATTTGGCGATGCCTTAACAGTTTGATAATCAATACCCTCACTAAAAATATCCTTACCAACAGCACCATCAATCTCATAATCATCTTTATAAAAAAGCCTATTATAAGCTTTTATCATTTGGCTAGTTGAGCGCCAGTTAGTATCCATACTCCAGTGATTTTCTGCTGGACAACTAGCCTTCGCTTTTAGGTATGTAAATATATCACCACCTCTGAAGCCATAGATAGCTTGCTTAGGATCACCTATCATTAGCAACATTAGCTCTTCTTTAGATGTCGGATAAATTGTATCTAGTATTTGATATTGCTCAGCATCTGTATCTTGAAACTCATCTATAAGAGCTACAGGATATTGTGTTTGTAGAGTTTTCACTATGTCAGTAGAGGTCTGTACACTTTGACATAGCTTTGTAATCAGATCATTAAAATCTAAAACGCCTTTCTGTTCTTTAGCTTTGATAAAGTTTTTACGAATTTGTGAACATGATTGTTGGATAAATTGAGTTTGCTTAAACTCTGTATAATCCTCTGCTAAGCTAATCATTTTTTTTAAAGAAATTGATATAAGATCTTTATATATTGCTTTTAAATTACCTTTAGTAATCAAGTAAGCATCTTTAGGAATAGCAATATCATTAGAATCTAGCCACATTAAGACTCTTTCAAAACTTTGCCTAAAACCTTTTTGATCGATATATTCGTCTATTTCAGTATTTAAGCCATTAGTTATATTTACTTTAATTTCTCTTTTATAATGCTCAATATCATTTTTAAAAACTTCTTTACTAGTTAAAATCTCATAGTTAGACTTAACAACATTCCATAAACCATTTCTGCCTAAAAACTTCTCTGGGGTATGCAATTTAAAGGCTTTTAGATACTCATAATTCTCTTGATTATTATTTATATTATTCCTAAAAAAATCCTCTACCACTTTTTGCAAAATATCAGATGTATCAACTTCCATTGAGACATCCATCTCTATACCACTAGTAAAAGCTTGCTCACTTAAAACCTTCTTACAGAAACCATGAATAGTAAAAATTGCAGCCTCATCAATCTCTAATAATGCTCTTTTAAGATATTTATAATTTTCTTCTGATAAAACTTCTTTGCCCGATTTGTGATTCCTGATTACATCTCTTAACTTAGACTCGACTCTACCAATAATTTCTTGTGTTGCATCTTTAGTAAATGTCATTACCAATATTTGACTTGGTAATAGTTTCTTCTCAAGCAAAAGCCTAACATATAGCTCTGTAATATTATAAGTCTTACCAGTACCAGCACTTGCTTCGATTATGTGTCGACCATTTAAAGGTATTGTTTTTGTATCTAGATTTTTCATTTATCTATAACTTTAATATTAAACTATATTTGTTAATCATCAGACCTTACCTTAAATATTCTACTAATGAATATAAAGAACAATGCTATTACTGTCCCACTAAAAGTTTCAATCAATCGCAAACCTGTATTTAAAAATGGAGAATAGTTCGGCTGATATAAACCTAAAGCTACAATTACTCCAGCATTTGCACTACTCATCTTTATAGCATTCTCAAGCCCTAAACTAGCTGTGATAAATACACTTATTGCTACTGCCAAAATCATAACATAATAGTAGTATCCAAAAACCGAGGTAAAAATAAATGCTGTCACACCACCTATAATCGAACCTATAAAGATTTGATATGCTGATGAATATGAATCTTTAATACTTGATTGCAATATTGTTGAAACTGTAATCAAACACCAAAACCCACCTATAATAGATTGCCCTTTATGTATCCATCCTGACACATAAAACCCAAGTAAGAAACATAAACAAGCAGCTATTGCTATTTCAAAGCTTATATAGATGTTTTTGTATAATCTCAGCGTATTATTTCTCATAGGTATTCAAAACCTCAAAAAAACCTTTATAAGTTTCCTCACCCTCAAAATCACTCATGCTAGGAAACTCACTATAAAAAAGCTTAAAATACTTATCTTGATCTAGAGCTTTATAGTTATTCTCATCTGAAATAGCATTATCCCAAGCAACTTGCTTTTGTTTATCGGATTTTTTGTACTTTTTACCATAAGCTTCACCATCTACAAATAAAGCTTCTGCTAAAGCTAAATGTACTAATTTTGGTTTAGTGATTAGCTCTTTTGCTTGGTTTACATAATGCTCTAATAATTCTTTAGCAGTTGAGTATTCTATTTTCTCTAGTACAAATTCACTTGGTTTATCATCTTTTAAAAAATGATAAATTGCTCTAATATCTTGTTGCTCTACATAAGCTACTAACAATGCTCTTAAATAAGCCTCAAACCTATGTTTTACACCAAAATTATTAGAAGTTGTAATAAACATTATCTGATTCTCTTTAACATAACAATTTGTGCTTAGTTCACAACTTTCTAGTTTTGCTTCAAAGTACCTTTTTTCATAATTTGAGATATTCGCTGACTCAACAAGTATTTGCATATTTTGAACTTGTGTATTTAGCTCATCATCAGTCAGCACTGACTCTGGTAATTTCCCACTTAGCTTATTCAATTTCTGGATAATATCAGTATTTTGACCTTGGCTAATACTCTCGAAGAGTTGCTGTTTTAAACTATGCTCTTCTAAACCATCAATATCAAACGGTTCACTATCTTCTAGCTCTTCAAAATTATCTTCTAACTTTAATTCTAATCCATAATTAGCGTAAGCTCTCAAAGGATTATCAAAAATATTTACCAATTTACTAATTGTTAAATGCTCCGGGAAATTCACATTAGCTTTACCAGTATTTTCATAAAATGCTTGTGGCTGTTTTTCTATCAATCTAAGCCAAGCCTCATCATAACTTCTATACTTGTCTGAGTAACATTCTGGACTAAAAGCATGTAGTGGATATTCTTTTACATTATCTTTTTTCCAGTTATAGTTATCACCTAAATAACTAATAAATTCTTTGAGAATCAAGCTCGCTTCTTGATCGACATTTGTTTTCACACTCTTGCCAATATAACTTAGATACAAATTTTGCCTTGCCGATAATATCGACTCCAAAAATAAATATCTATCATCATCTCTCTTAGTTCTATCACCTACTCTTCTACCTAGCTTAGCCATAAGATCAAAACTAATAGCTATATCTCTTCTTGGAAAACTACCATTGTTTAAACCAAGCATCGCTACAACTTTAAATGGTACATTCCTCATTGGCGTCATTGAGCAAAAAGTCACCTTGCCATTTAGAAAGTGGTTATTAATTATTGGTTCAGACAACTGTGATATTAGGCAGTATCTGATTGTATATAAATCAATCTTCTCATCACTTATTATAGTTTTAGTAGTCTCTACAGTTTTAGCGATCAGATCTTTTATTTTTTTAGCAATATACTCTTCATCATTAGTAATCTCAAAAACACTTGTAAACATCTCCAATAAAAAACTATGCCATTCATCAAAAGTTCGTGATTCTTGCAACTGTTCAGAATATTCAGCCAATAGCTCTAAAAGCTCGTACAAACCACCAAGCTTGCTAATTTCACTACCTTCTATTATCGGTACTGTTAGTAAACTATCATTTATTATCTCACCACTATCTGAAAAGCTAAAACCCAATATAAGTCTTCTCAACCCCCATGACCAAGAAAATGTTTTTCCATCATTACTATGATGTATACAAGCCTCTTTTAGCCAGTAGCGGATAGCTTCTAAATCTTCATTAGATATCTTAAACTTTTGCTGAATAGCTGGTACTTCTAAATAATCTAAGATTTTATTTACCTCAAAATTGCTTTCTGGAAGCTGGAGTAAATCTATAAAGCTAGCTGCTAAGGCTTCTGAATCTAAAAGAGTTCTATCTGCAATTGAGCAAGGTAATTTCTTATCATCACCATACCTAGAAAAAACACTATCAATATATGGTGCATAATCCTCAATATTTGGACACATTACCAATATATCTCTAGGCTTAATAGCACTATCTGCCTTTATCATATCTAGAAGCCTATCATGCAAAACTTGTACTTCCCTAAGTGGGCTATGACAAGAATTTACTGAAATAGTATTATCTTTACCTTCTGAATAATTTTCACAATTAAGCTCTAATAAATTTCTCTGAACACTTACCAGCTGACTTTGTCCATGGTGTTCTAATTTTGCAAAATCTAACTGAGAATTATCAAATACGCTGAATTCTTGCTTCTTCTCATTATTTAAAAGTTCATTGAAAAATTCTTTACCTTGCTGACCTAAGTTTGCTAAAAGTGGTTGAAGTTCGTAATCATCCTGATTTAACCATGTAGATATTTTTGTCTTTTTCAAATCATACCAATACTCACTACATGGATTTATATATAAAATATGTATATCAATAAAATTAGCTAGCTGATATAAAAAGCTTAAGTTTTTTGGCGAGATTGTATTTACCCCAAATATATAGATATTTGAAGGTATGTCATGCTTTTTTAGAGTATTAGCGCTAAGTTTTTTAACAGCTTCTTTCTGCACATTATATGGAGTATCTGGAATCTCTTTGACTAGGCTTTGCCATAATTGCATCTGCCAATCTTCATCATCTTGTAAATCAGAAGTTATGGTCTGTCCTTTCTCCCATAGCTCTAACCAATCTGTGCGATAAGAAATATATTTTGAAAAAACTTCAGCAATTTTAGCTGATAATTGATATCTCTTTAGATTACTTCCTAAACAGTATTTTCCTAGTTTTTCAGAATCAATCTCATCAATAAGCTTATATATTCTCCAAGTCAAAATATCTTTACTATAAGATTTTTTATAATCTTGTTTGCCTGTTAACTTATAGCAAATATCTAGTATATATCCATTGACCATATCATAGTTTAAGTTCATAGCTATACTTCGACATTCTGCTAGTTGCATACTTAACCAATGCTGCATACCACGGCTACCAACTATTAGTTGTGTCGGAGCAAAAATATCTTTCTTTTCATAATCAAAAAGTTTTGATAAAACCTTAACTAGATACTCTAACTTATTTGATGGATAGGTATATAACGCCATATTTGAAACTTAAAATATCATCTAACTTATTAGTTTAACAAATTACACTTTTATTTAGATTATTATTTCTATCAAAACAGAAGTAGAGAAATATATTTTAGAAAAGATGAATTATACTAATGAGCTTGTTATATCAGACTTAGGGTATGGTAAATCTTTAATATTCTTAGTGAATTCCTTAGCGTGTTGCTTATCCAGAGAGTTTAAATCTATAGAAACAGAATTAAGTGGATTATCATACACATTCACATAAAGAGTATTATTTGTTAAATCTTTTATCGCTGTAAATGCTGTATGATCATAATATGTTTTACCATCAACTTCTTCTGCAACAACTCCTTTAAGAATATCTGCATTATGTAAAACATGAGCGACTTTATTTAGAGTACTTTCACCTTCAATATTTTCATTATCAGAATAGTAGCCTAATACTGCGGTTCTAATAAATCTAGATGATGGAGAATAATCACCTGGTAAACCTAACAATCCATTACCTTGTCCAAGACCATCTATAGTTTTATATTTAGCCCCTTGAGGAATTAAGCCATTTTCATCGTATAACTTTATATTAGAAACTGTTTTATTTGATAAATTTAAATAATTTCTTAAGTTTATTAAGTGCCAGTCATAAGTTGGTGAGTTTGTCATAACCTTCACATCTAATTCTGGATTATAAAAGTGAACTTCTCCTTTTACATATTCCACAACCATTGCATTACCATTCTTATCAGATATTAAGAAATGAACTTCTGGTACTACTCCATTTACATCTGTAGAGCTATCATTCCAAACTTTATATTTTTCTAGTCCTTTTTTAACATCATCAACATTATCATACTGACTTAAAATATAAGTTGTTATTTCTAAGATAGATGCATAATTTTTATCAGTTTTCTCAACTTCCTGATATTGAGTAAATCCAGGTAAATAGTTAGCACTAAGACTAAGCCCTTCACTATTTTGTCCATCTGCAATAAAGAAATCATCTTTAGATATAGCTATACCAGTACCTAATACAGAATATTTAGAAGAATAATTTTCTTTTGGTAAGTCTAAATCTTTTGGTGCAGTTAAAGTATGAGTCGTTCCCGCTGGCATGTAGGTCAAGCTCCAATCCCAATCAAAACCCCATTCCATTGTTCTTCCTGCAACTACATCACCATCATTACCTTTTATAGTTATAGCTGTGCATGCGATCGCTGAGCTTACTAATACGCTTGAAAGCAATAACCCTGCTTTTAATACTTTCTTCACTTATAAATCCTTTATAAAAATTAATAATTTATAAGATCATTTAAGCATACAATTTACTTATATAAAATTCATTTTGATAGTTTAAGAATTTATTCTGAAAATAGTGCATATAAAAACTTACAATTAATAATCCATTTTCATTTCTTATTTAGTAAATTTTTGATAGATAGTTTTTGATTAAAAAAATTTTAGAATTTAGGGGGAAAGATATTTATTATAAAACTTCTATATTTATAGCTTGAGGACCTTTGTCTCCAGCTTGAGTTTTATAAGCTACATTTTGACCTTCGCTTAGCGTTCCACCAGCACTCCATAAAGCTGATACGTGTACAAATACATCTTTGCTACCATTTTCTGGAGTAATAAATCCGAAGCCTTTTGAATCATTGAAAAATTTTACTTTTCCTTTAAGTTTTTCACTCATGTTTTTCTCTCTTGTTTATTGTTATTTAGTTAATGACTAAGTAAGTAAAAGTATTATAAAAAATTAAAGATAACTAAAATAATAAGAGACAAAACTAAAACTATTCTTGATAAATTTATAATTTACGCAAAAACTCACTTGCGACTGAATGATTGTAACACAATAAATCACTATGTATACATATATTTTGAATATATTTATAAAATTAGATTTTACTAAGGTTTAAGTTTTAAATATTTCACATATGAATTTATAAAAATGAAACAACATAGTATATAGGCTAATAAATTACAAATTCCTGTTAAAGTACTAAGATTCTTTATTGAAAGTTCTAATAAGTCTGCCTCATTATAATAGAATATCGCAAAAGTTGAGCAAATAGTATAAACACCTAAAACTAATAACCCTAAGAAATAACCTCTGGCAACCATAACTAATCCTGAATATAAAGCGACCATCCAAAATAACAGATATATATCAAAATCCCAGCTAACATCATATACTGGAACAAAGTGAAGAAATAACGAATATAAGATATACAACGTAGCAAACACTACTAATGTTAATATTAACCATACGCCATTATTGCTAAATAAAACCAGTTTCTTAGGATAATCATCCAAATGCTTTTTAAACATAATATATCCAAAACATGCCATAAATATATCAGGTAAAGAGTTTAGCAACATTAAAGTAACATAGTCATATGGTATATCTTTTAATGCAGATGCTATCAGCATATATAAAATATCTATCAAAGGGTTTAATAAATATATATACCAAGCTGACAACTTAAACTTAGAAAGTTTATAAACAAAATATATTCTTATAAATAACTGAATAAAAATCAAAACATAAGATACAAAAATCATAAATAGCTCTCTCCACCTCATCAAGCCGATCGTTAAAGTATAACTAGCTGAATATTTTTTACAATTAATGCTATACACCAAAAGCTGAATAACTAATTTGATATATCATCTATTTAAAGAGATAATAGTTTTAATTTTAAAAATACTGCAAATGTTCTTATAATGAAAAAGTGTATAAGTTTCACATTAATCATCTTAGTATATTTATCATTTAACCCTCTTTATGCAATAAACCTAGATCTAATGAAATCAAATATCCAAAACGCTAATACTCAGCAAGATGATGCTAATAACACAAAAGAAAACTCAACAAATAAACAAAATATGAATACAGAAGGTTTATTTAATCAATATAAAGAGCAAAGTTAATTTTATATATTAAAAAAATTTTTCAAGAAAGCTGAATTACCGAACCCTTTTTCTGGTGCTACACTAGGTCTTCGAAAAGCATAAGGCAAAAGATCAAAACCAGTTTTATATTGTTTAGTATCCTGCTCATATTCTTCAGAATCACTAACGTCGAGATCTGTTTCCATCTGATTATTAAGAGGTAATAATTCATTAAGCATTGTTGGTATTACATTATCTATATCATTATTATAGTTCTTTAAAGTAATACTATCTGGCATTTTCCATCTTACTAACCCAAGATGTTCATCATTTGCCGTTCTATATAATACAAGCTCAGTATAGTCTATATTTGTCGTAAGTCCCCAAGACTCAGATGCTGAATATTTAAGAGATGCTTGGCATTTATTCTTTTTATCAAAAGAAGGGACAACATATGCTTTTATATCTCGTTTTTGTAACTGATCCAGGATTGTTTCTTGAAAATTAGGAATAGTAACTTCTTTATTATTGACAACACAAATAGAATCTATCTTCTCTGGTGATTTCACTATATTTACTTTAGTAGAAGCACAACCACTAATAAAAAGTATACAAGATCCTAAGAATATAATTTTTTTCATAAAAACATAAAAATACAAATATATTTATATGATACTTAATTTTTGTAACAAAGTTAATTATCTAGCAATTACTTATTAAATATTGCTTAACTATATATCTATTCTTTAACTCCTTTATGATAAATAATACAAAAGGTCTATGTGACAAAGCTTTTAGTTCTAGAATGAGCTTTATTTATATACTTTGCAAAAATATTTTTTACTAATCCTGAATCATTCTATTTAATTTTTTGCCTATTAAAAAAGCGACTATTGCAAAGACTATAGCTACTAAAGAAACATAACCAAATAGTTCCTGATATTTATGAAAACTATCTATAGTCATCTGAATATCAAAACCTTTTGATTCATCATATTGAATACCACTTGTAACAACTTGTGCTACTGTAGTTCCTATCTTGATACCTATAGCTGAGGTAATAAACCATGTCCCCATTGCAAAACCAGTAATTCTTTCCGGTAATAATTTTGCCATTAATGAAAGTCCTAATGCTGATATCAATAACTCTCCAGAAGAGAAAAATATAGTTATTGCTAGCACTTCCCAAAGTATACTAACTTTTGCAGTTGGGTCATTTAATAGACAAGCTAAAAACATGCTTCCATATGCAAAGCCGCAAAATAATATACCTAGTGCAAATTTGAATGGTAACTTTAAATCCTTATCTCCTAACCTAGTATAAACAAATGCTAATATTGGAGATAATATGATAATACCAGCTGTATTTAAAACTCCTGGTATTGTCTGAGGATTAATAATATATCCAAATAAATTTAGATTAACGTGATGGACATTGAACAAAAAGAATGATGTTGCTTTTTGTTGATAAATAACAAAAAAAAGCACAGCATAAACCAATAAAATAATAGCTGCTACTATTTTCTTTCTTGATTTAGGGTCCTTTTCTACATAAATTTGAAATGCAAATACTCCAAAAATAACTCCTGCTCCAAACCATAAAATATAATTAATAGTATTATTAGTTTGCAAAATAAAGCTAAGTCCAACAATTGCAAGAATAAAAACTGATATTATAGACGCTGTTTTCAATTTACTTACGCCTTTTAACCCCACTTCATTATCAATATCTTTTATACTTGAATAACTTATTAAACTATTCAAAATACCAATTGCAAAACCAACTGAACAAACTCCATAAGCAGCCGTATAACCATATTTTGTAGCTAAAATAGGAATCAAGAGGGATGCAGATAATGACCCCATATTTATAGACATATAGAAATATGTATAAACAGAATCTAACTTTCCTTTATCTGTATATATTCTAGATATTAAATTTGTAGGCGCTGGTTTGAATAAAGAAGAACCAACTATAATGCAGGCTAAACTTACATATACATAATTATCTATACTTATAAAATAAGGACTTAATGCTAGACTAAAATATCCAATCAATAAAAAAATTGCTCCCAAAAACATAGTCTTTTTAATACCAAAGACTTTGTCAGCAACATATCCACCAATAGCATTAAAAACATACGTTAATGAGGCAAAACCTCCAAATAGTAATACAGCATCTTTTTCTGTAAAATCAAAACCATACTTACTCATGAAAAATAATATAGCTGTATAGCTAAATCCGTAATACCCAAATCTTTCAAAAAACTCAAAGAAACAAAGTAAAAAGAAAGAGTTTTGCTTTCTTAAAGCAACCATTCATATTCCTAAAATGAAATCCACATTTTTCAAGAATATAATATTTCTATTTTTTTTAAAATTGTTTAATCCTACCATTTATAAATTTTATTTATTTTAATTCCAAATAAGTTAGAAATAATTTATAGTAAATCTAGAGGCTATAAACTTATTATTTTATGGAAAAAAAACAAGTAAAGTTATCTAATATGATCGCCTATGGTTCTGGTGATTTTTTTGGTGGCGGTGCATTCACAATCCTTGGTTTATGGTTAATGTACTTTTATACTCAAGTCGCAGGTTTATCAGCAGCTGAAGCTGGCATGATTGTTGCAATAGGTCGAGGTTTAGATTTATTTGCAGACCCAATAATGGGTTACATCTCTGATAACTGGAGAGGCCCTCTTGGTAGAAGAAGATTTTTCTTTGTTATTGGTGCACCTCTTGTTCTAGTTTTCGCATTACTCTGGCTACCTAATTTTCCTTTTTGGTACTACTTAGTAACTTATGTAGCATTTAATTTTATATTTACTATGATCCAAGTTCCATATGAAACGTTAGCTGCAGAAATGACTGATAATTATGGAATACGTTCAAAAATGACTGGCGTGAGAATGATATTCTCCCAAAGCTCTAATATTGTTGCTGGGGTTTTACCTGCTGCTATTTTATATTTTTTCTCTGATGAAAAAGTATCTTTTGTAGTAATGGGAAGTATTTGTGCAATATTATTTATGCTACCTTGGTTCTTTGTCTATAACTGGACTTGGGAAAGAGATGTTGAAATTGAAAAAAGAGTTAAAGTTGGTTTTTTAAAAGAAATGATGCGCATATTTATAAATATGCTTTCAACACTTAAAGTTCGTGCTTTTAGATTAAATTTACTAATGTATATAGGAGCATTTGTTGCCCTAGATGTTTTTGGTGCTAGCTTTGCTTACTATTTTAAATTCATGTTAGATTATGATGTAAGCTCTGCTTCTTGGGTTTATACATCTTTCTCCATTATTCAGGTTTTATCTGTACCAATATTTGCATATCTTTGTATAAGAATCGGGAGTGTTATGAGCTACCGTGTAGCTATCGTAATATTAATTATAAGTATGATTATCTTTGGTATCTTACCTTTAATAAGTGGCGTGTTATCTTTAATTCTATTTATATTTATGATCTTCATACTTGGTTTTGCTCGAGCTGGTTGTTACTTCACTCCTTGGAATTTATATAATTTTATGGCTGATGTAGATGAAGCTTTAACTAAAAACCGTAGAGAAGGCACATTTGCTAGTACAATGACCGTTTCTCGTAAATTAGTACAAGCATTAGCATTTGCTATAGTAGGCTTCACTTTGTCTTTGTTTGAATTTGTTCCTAGTGCAACAGCTCAATCTGAAACAGCTCTAGTCGGAATAAATATATGCTTTATAGGTGGAACTATATTCTTTTGTATTATAGGAGCTATTGCCTCTACAAGATTTAGATTAAACACAAAAAAACACTCAATATTAATAGAAGAATTAGAAAGACTTCGTGCAGGAGGTAATTTAAGCGATGCTCCTCCTCATGCTATTAAAATAGTTGAAGAACTTACAGGATGGGAACATCAAAAAACATGGGGCAATAACTCAGTTGTTCCAAAATAATTTAGAAATTAATTAACGGACACAAATATATGTTAGATATTCGAAAATTTAAGCTAGAAGAAATCTCTGATACGACAGTCACTTTTAAATTAGAAGAAAAAAATATTTACGCTAGAGTTTTAATTTTAGAAGAAAATATATTTCGTATTTTAATAACAAAAGGTTTAAATACCATAACTCCTAAAACTTGGAGTTTTGCCAAAAACTCTGAAATCTCATTTGAAGGAATCGATAAGCTAGATATCTCTCAATGGACATGTCCTAACTTTACGGTTAATGATGATGAAGAAGGTATTATTTCTATATATACAGAAAATTTGCTAGCTGAAATTAAACTTGATGGTTTCCATATAACTTGGTTTGAGAAAAGAAATAATAAATGGTTAAAGGTAGCCCAAGATTTACATACACAAGCGTATAATTTTGATTACTGGTCGGATAGAGGTGCATACCACGCTCTTGCTAAAGAACCTAAAGCTATGTTTTTTGGATTAGGTGAAAAATCTGGGGCTTTAAATAGAGATAAACGTAGATTTATAATGAGATCTACTGATCCTATGGGCTATGATGCTGAAACATCTGATCCTCTATATAAGCATATTCCTTTTTTTATTAGCCACAATCCTATTAGTAAAACTAATTTTGGTATTTTTTATGATAATTTAAGTGATAGTGTTTTCAACTTCGGTAAAGAAATAGATAACTATCATGGCCCATATATTCATTATGATGCGAAAGCTGGTGATTTAGATTATTACTTTATATCTGGAGAAAAAATCTCTGATATTACTGAGACATTTAGTCAAATAACTGGTAAAACTGCCCTACCTCCATATTGGAGCCTATACTATTCTGGTTCAACAATGACATATACTGATTTGCCAGATGCTCAAGAGCAAATGAATAATTTTATTAATGATTGTAAGAAATATGATATTCAATGTGGTTCATTTCAATTAAGTTCAGGATATACATCTATTGGTAATAAAAGATATGTTTTTAACTGGAATTATACTAAGTTTCCTGATGTTGAAAAATTCACAAAAAAATACCAAGACAATGGCATAAAGCTATGTGCAAATATAAAACCATGTTTATTACAAGATCACCCAAAACGTAGTGAAATAGAAGCTTTTAATGGTTATATAAATAACAAAGAATATAATAAACCAGAGCTTGTACAATATTGGGATGAACTTGGATATTATCTAGATTTTACAAACCCTCAGACTATAAACTGGTGGCAAAGTAACGTTACTGAACAACTTCTAAAGAAAGGTATCAGCTCTACATGGAATGATAATAATGAATATGAAGTTTATAATGGTTTAGCAGTTTGTAATGGCTTTGGTGAAGAAATTGAAATTAAACATGTAAAACCTGTACAAGGTTTATTAATGACTAAAGCTAGTTACGAGGCTCAAATTAACTTTGCTCCTAATGAAAGACCTTATTTAATAACTAGATCAGGTTGTGCAGGCTTACAAAGATATGCTCAAACTTGGACTGGTGATAATAATACTGACTGGAAAACTTTACCTTTTAATTTAGAAATGGCTAAAGGATTGTCATTATCAGGAATATATAATTTTGGACATGATATAGGAGGCTTTTCAGGTCCTGCTCCAACTCCAGAAATGCTTCTAAGATGGATTCAGCATGGTATTTTTTATCCAAGATTTACAATACATTCGTGGAATGAAGATAAAACTGTAAACACTCCTTGGATGTATCCAAGTGTATTTGACAATATTCAAAAAGCTTTTTCATTGAGAAATGAGGTTTTACCTTATATTTATCAACTTTGTTATGAAGCTCATAGTCAGGCAAAACCTATTATAAAACCTACTTTCTATGATTTTGAAAATGATGCAAATACATTTAAAGATAATCAAGAATTTTTACTGGGTAGAATGCTTATAGCTAATATACTTGAGCAAGGACAGACAAAGCGTCAAATTTATTTACCAAAAGGTTCTAGCTGGTATGATTATTATACTGGTGAAATATATCAAGGTGGTCAAACAATATGTCTTGATGTTGATGAAACTAGTATTCCTATATTTGTCAGAGAAAATACAGTAATTCCTGTAAATATAGCTAGAGCTGGCTTTAATAAATTCGACATAGATATTAGTTATAAAATATTTCCTCCTCTAAAAACCATTACAAGTACTCATTCTATTTATATGGATGATGGAAAAACAAATAATTATTTAAAAGGTAAATTTGGTTTTGTTAATATTACACTAGATAACTCTAAGTCAGACTTGAATATAAAATGGGATTATCAAGGAGATGATGAGTTCAAAGTTACTAACATAAATATTATTAATATGCAGGAGATTTAAAATAATGTTAAATCTACAGACATTAAAAAACTGCCAACTTCCTAATTATGACAGAAATAAGTTAAACGCAGGAATTTTACATATTGGAATAGGCGCTTTCCATAGAGCTCATCAAATTTATTACATAGATAAACTATTAAACTCTAATAACACTGATGCTTTTAACTGGGGCTATATAAGTGGAACTATTAGAAGCAATTCTAAACTAATTGATGATCTAAAGAATAATGATTGCTTATATACTCTTTCAACTAATGATGAATCTGGATATAACTATAGAATTATTGGAGCATTGAAAGATGTTTATTTTGCAGGTAATGGGCAAACTCAAGAGCTAATAAATACTATCTCTAACCATAGTATTCGTATAGTTACTTATACAGTTACAGAAAAAGGATACTATGTAGATCTATCTACTCAGAAATTAAACATATCTCACCCTGATATTATTGCAGATTTAAATAACATCAGTGCTCCAAGAACAGCTATTGGCATAACTGTAGTCTCTCTTAAAAAAAGATATGAAACCCATAAAGAAGCATTAACTTTACTCAGTTGTGACAATATGCCAAACAATGGAAAAATACTTAAAGCAGCTGTTATTGAATTTGCAAATAAAATAGATAAAAACTTAGCTAAATGGATAGATGAAAATTGTACTTTTCCTTCTGCTATGGTTGATAGAATAGTTCCAGCTGTGACAGATGAAACTATTAAAAATATAGAAAATGCTATTGGACAATATGATAGCTCTCTAGTAGCAACTGAAGAATTTGCTCAATGGGTAATAGAGGATAATTTTGCAAATGGTCGCCCTGCTCTTGAAGAGGTTAGTGTTGAGTTTGTAAGTGATATAGAACCTTTTGAAAAATTAAAGCTTACTATGCTTAATGGTAGTCATAGTTTAATAGCTTATCTAGGAGCTTATGCTGGGCTTAAAACTGTAGATAAAGTTATCTCGACAAAAGAGTTTTATAACTTTATTAAAAAATATATGTTAGAAATAGCAGCTCCATTAGTTAAAGGTTTGCCAGCTAGTGTTTCAACTAATACCTATGCTGATAAATTACTAACTCGTTTTGCTAATCCATATTTGAAGCACCGCACAGAACAAATAGCTATGGATGGTTCTAAGAAAATCCCTCAACGATGGCTTGGTTCTTTAAAATCTCTTATTAAAGAAAAGAAAAATTATAATATCCTAGCTATAGGATTAGCTGGTTGGATATTATTCTGTTCTGGTAAGGATCAGAATAATCATTCCCTTGAAATTAGTGATCCATTACAAGCTAATTACAAAGCTATCTGGAATGAAACAAATGATGCTAAAATATTAGTAGATAGATTTTTGGCTCTTGAGGAAATTTTCTCAAAAGAGTTTGCTGATAATTTTGAGTTAAAACAAATAATTAGTAAATATATAGAAGCCATTCGTTCAAAAGGTGTGCTTGAAGTAATAAAAAATATATAGAGGTAAAAGAAATGATTGAATCTTGGAGATGGTTTGGACCAAATGATCCTGTATGTATAGAAGATATTATGCAAACAGGTGTTACTGATATAGTAACTGCTTTACATCATATACCTAATGGTGAAGTTTGGCCTGTAGCAGAAATTAAGAAAAGACAGTCTGAAGTAGAAAACTCTCCAAAACAAGGTAAAACACACCTTACATGGTCTGTCGTAGAAAGTATTCCCGTTCATGAGGATATCAAAAGAGGTAAAGCAACTCGTGATGAGTATATAGCTAACTACTGTGAAAGTATTAGAAACCTTGCTAAATGTGGAATTAATCTTATTATTTATAATTTTATGCCTGTGCTTGACTGGACTCGTACTGATCTAGCTATGAAAACTCTTACAGGTGCAAAAACTTTATCTTTTGATGAAATAGCTTTTGCTGCTTTTGACATTCATATTTTAAAAAGACCAGGAGCTGAGAGCTCATACAGAGAAGATATAGTTAAAAAAGCTACTACGTACTTTAAAATTATGTCTAATGATAAAAAAGAAATACTTATTAATAATATAATAGCTGGTCTTCCAGGCGCTGAAGAAAGCTTTACCTTAAAGCAATTCCAAGCAGCTCTAGATGAATATAAGGGGATTGATAAGGCAAAATTACGTGAGAATCTTATATATTTCCTAGAGAAAGTTATTCCTGTAGCTGAAGAAGTTGGAGCTAAATTAGCAATACATCCAGATGATCCTCCTTTTGAGCTATTTGGTTTACCAAGAATCATTAGTACTATTGAAGATTATGATTGGTTATTTGAAAATGTACCATCAATGGCTAATGGTATTACTTTCTGTGCAGGCTCATTAGGTTCAAGATGGGATAATGACCTACCTCTTATGGCTAAAAAAATTGGTAGAAGAATATATTTCACTCACTTAAGAAATGTGGCTTTAGATAAAGATAGTCGTAGTTTCTATGAAGCAGAACATTTATGTGGAAATACAAATATGTATGCTTTAGTTAAAGAAATCCTAAAAATAGAAAAATCTTCTCATCCTATTTATATGAGACCTGATCATGGACAACAAATGCTTAGTGATTTGGATAAAAAAACTAATCCAGGATACTCATGTATAGGTAGAATGAAAGGACTAGCTGAAATCCGTGGCGTTGCTTATGCAGTAAAACAAGAGTTAGAGAATGAAAATAGATAATAAGTTACTAGCTATTGGCGAATGTATGCTTGAACTTAGTGGACAAATGCAACTAGGTCAGCAAGTGAAGTTAAGTTTTGGCGGTGATGTTTTGAACACTGCTTTATATTATGCTCGTCTAGGTGGAAACACATCTTTCTTAACCGTCTTAGGGAATGATACTTTCTCCTCTCAAATGATAAATTCTTGGAAAAATGAAAATATAGATACTTCCACTATCATAAGATTAGCTGATAAAGTTCCAGGTCTATATGCTATTAAGACAGATAATTTAGGAGAAAGAAGCTTTTATTATTGGCGTGAACAAGCACCAATCAAAGAGCTTTTCCATAACATATCTAGTCAAGAATTAAACCAATATACAAAAACTTATCAATATATATATTTCTCTGGAATATCTTTATCTAGATGGGATGAAGCACAGTTGAATATCTTTTGTGACTGGATTAATGCCTTTAAAGCGAGTTCTCCAGATAAACAAATTATTTTTGACTTAAATTATCGTCCTAAATGTTGGAAAAACATTAGTCAAACTAAAAAGTATTTAGAAAAAATATTACCTTTAGTAACCATGGTTATTACAACTTTTGACGATGAGCAAATGCTGTTTGATGATATTAATAGCCAACAGACTTTAGATAGATATAATAATTTTAATATACCTACTATTATTATAAAACATGGTGCAAACCCAACTGTAATATATAACCAAGGTAAAGTTGAAGAGATCATACCTCAAAGAGTTGATATACCAGTTGATACTACTGCTGCTGGAGATAGTTTTAATGCTGCCTTCTTAGCAGCTTTTAATAAAGATTATAACCTTACAGATTGTGTCAGTTTTGCTCAAAAATTTGCTGCTGAAATAATACAACACCATGGAGCAATTATTGCTAGAGAACATACAGATAAATATCTTAAAATTCTTAAGGAATTATAAATGTCATTAAAAAAGATTTTAGAAGACAATCCTCTAATACCTGTAGTTGCTGTTAACACGCTAGAAGAGGCAACATCTACTTTAGAAAAACTACGTAATAAAAATATTAAAATAGTTGAATTTACGCTTAGAACTCCCAATGCTTTAGAGGTAATAAAAGAAGTTATTAAAAATAATGATAATTTTATTATAGGCATAGGAACAATTCGTACTCTAGAGCAATTAAAAGAGTGCTCTAAACTAAAAGTAGACTTTTTAGTTTCTCCTGGCGCTACTGTTAAAATGTTAAAATTTGCAAAAAAGAAAAAACTTCCTTACCTTCCAGGTGGAGTAACTCCTTTTGAAATTATGACTATATTAAGTTTTGGCTTTAAAATTTTAAAATTTTTCCCAGCAGAAGCTATGGGAGGAATTAAACTTCTAAAAAATTACCAAGCTGTATTTCCAGAAGTAGTATTCTGTGCAACTGGTGGGATCAACTCCTCAAACCAAGATGAATATCTTGCTCAAAAAAATATAATAGCTATCGGAAGTTCCTCTTTAATATGATTCCTTTTCTTAAAAAGAAATATTATAATCAAGTTAACAAAGACTTTTTTAAGACTTCTCAATATATATGTTTAAAAAGGTCATAGTAATATTATTAATTACAGTATCTTTTATATCAGTATCTTTCTCGTCTTCATTTAAAGAATATGACATCCACCTTATACCATCTAAAGAAGTAACTTTATATATTAAAGATTTTAATGAGTTTTTAGATAGTAAAGGGTTATTAAAAAAATATAATATAACTCCTTTTATTGTAAACCACCCTGCTCACATCACTTTATACTTAACAGGATTCTCACCAGAAAAAATTCCATTCATAGAAGAGAATATTGAAAATATTACTCAAAATATTTCAGAGTTTAATATTGAGCTAACAAATATAAATGTAAATAATAGTGGCTTTATAATGTTAGATGTAGAGAATAGTAATGAATTAAAGTTATTTTCAGATACTATAGTTTCTTCATTATCCCAATATAGAAATAGTGAATACTCTATACCAAAATGGGTAAAATACTATCCTCAAAAAAACGAATCATTTACAAAATATGGTAGTCCTAATACCTTCTCTGAATTTACACCACACTTTAGTATAATGGCTATAAGTCTTGATGATGAGCAACAAAAACAAAACTTTATTAAAGATATGTCAAATGCTATAGCTGAATTTAGAGCAAAGCCTATTAAAGCAAAAATAGTAGCAATATCTTTAGGAGAAGTAGATAAAAATGGTCAAATTATTAAAGAATTATTAACAATTCCACTAAAACAAAATAGTAACAAAAATATAGTCAATCACAAAAAAGGAGAGAACCATGTTTAGTGATAATGTACTAATGCCTATTGATAAATCAACTAGAGATATTGCTCTAGAGATCTATAATCATATTAAAGATTTACCAATTGTAAGTCCTCATGGACATACAGATCCTGCGTGGTTTGATGAGAATAAGCCTTTTGAAAACCCAGTAGAACTTTTAATTAAACCTGATCATTATATTTTTAGAATGTTTTACTCTCAAGGACTGAGATTAGAAGATTTTGGTATATCTAGAAAAGATGGAAAAGAAGTCGAAACTGATCCAAAGAAGATTTGGCATAAAGTAGCAGAAAACTGGTATATATTTAGAGGAACACAAGTTGGACTATGGTTTGATGCTCAACTTAAAAATGTATTTGGATATAATAAAGCTTTTACTCCAGAAACAGCAGATGAGCTATATGATCATATTGATAACTGTTTAAAGAAAAAAGAATTTCTACCTAGAGAAATCTGTAAAAGGTTTAATATTGAAGTTATTGCTACTACAGATAATGTAGGAGATACTTTAGAACATCATAGAAATATTGCTAACTCTGACTTCAAATGTAAGGTTGTTCCTACTTTTAGACCAGACACAGTTACTAATCCTGAGCTTCATCCAGTTCATAAACATATTAAGTCTTTAGCAAAACAACTAGATACAGAAATAAACTCTTATGAAAAATTTCTGAAAGTACTTAAAGAGCGTAGAGAATTTTTTATAGCTAATGGCGCTACAGCCTCTGATCATGGAGTTACTGTACCAAGAGCTTACGATTTAGAGAAATCAGAGTGTAAAGATTTATTTAAGAAAGTACTAACAAATACAGCTTCTTCAAAAGAGAAAAGAGTTTTCTGTGGTCAGATGCTAACTGAAATGGCTAAGATGGCAACAGATGATGGCCTTGTAATGCAATTACATGCTGGTGTATTTAGAAATCACAATAGCCGTATTCAAAGAAAATTTGGTAATGATAAAGGCTGCGATATTCCTGTTAAGTGTGATTATGTTAATGGCCTTCATCCTTTATTAGATAAAGTAGGAAATAATAGAAACTTTAGAATAGTTTTATTTACAATGGATGAAACTACTTATACTAGAGAACTTGCTCCTTTAGCAGGACATTATCCTAGTGTTTTCCTAGGGCCTCCTTGGTGGTTTAATGATTCTGCTGAAGGTATGAAAAGATTTAGACATGCCGTCACAGAAACAGCTGGTTTTTATAACTGCTCAGGTTTTATTGATGATACTCGTGCTTTACTTTCTATACCTGTTAGACATGACATAGCAAGACGTGTAGATGCTGCATACCTTGCTGAAATGGTGCAAATTGGAAGGTTATCAAAAGCAGATGCATTAGAGGTTGCTTATGATCTAACATATACACAATCTAAAAAAATATTTAATTTATAAGCTATAAAAGCAGGAGAACTTAACTAATGGATGATACAAATAGATCAACAACATTATATGTTGCTATGATTGTAGCTATAGCTGCTATAGGTGGATTACTTTTTGGTTTTGATACCTCAATAATAGCTGGAGCTACCCCATTTATTCAAAATGAGTTTACTGCTTCTAATTGGCAGATTGAAATTGTAGTTAGCTTTTGTGTACTTGGCGCCTTTTTTGGAGCTCTTCTAAGTGGCTACTTCACAGATAGGTTTGGTCGTAAACGAGTAATGATTGCAACTAGCTTGTTATTCATAGTTGGAACACTTGTTGCTACTTTTGCACCTAATATTGCTTGTTTAGTGGTTGGTAGATTTATGTTAGGCTCTGCTATTGGAATAGCATCTTATGCTGTACCTCTATTTATTGCTGAAGTAGCCCCTGCTTCTAAAAGAGGTAGCTTAGTATTATGGAATGGAGCTTTCTTAACAGGTGGGCAAGTTATTGCATTTGTCGTTAATTATTTACTTACGTCAAGTGGTGATTGGAGATTAATGATAGCAACTGGTCTCGTTCCAGCAATTTTATTATTTATTGGAATGTGCTTTATGCCTTACTCTCCTAAATGGTTAGTATCTAAAGGTAGAAAGGAAGAGGCTAAAGAAACTTTAACTAAATTAAGAGATTGTAATAGTGTAGTAAAACTAGAACTAAAAGCAATCCAGGAAAACTTAGCGAAGCCTAGCAAAGTTGGTTTTTTACAAATTTTTGATAAAAAAGTTAGACCTGTTTTATATATTGGTTTAGCTCTAGGTATTTTTCAGCAATTTTTTGGAATTAATACCGTTATGTATTATGGGCCTCATATTATGGAAAGTATTGGATTTAATGGAAATGAAACACGTATGTTAATGACTCTAGTTTTAGGGATTGTTAATTTTATTGCGACTATTATTACAATAATGTTTATTGATAAATTAGGAAGAAGAAGATTCTTATTAATCGGTTCAGCGATGGCAGCTATTAGTTTATTTAGTATGATCTATCTACTTAAAAACTCTTCTTCTACATTAGTTGCATATTCTGCTTTAACTTGTTTACTTATATATGTTGTTGGTTATTGTATTAGTGTTGGATCATTATTCTGGTTAATAATTTCAGAGATATTTCCACTAAATGTTAGAGGTACTGCTATGAGTTTTGTAGCCTCTATACAGTGGCTAGCAAATTTTATTGTAGCTGCTACATTTTTAACTATATTAACTAGCCTAGGTGTAACCTTCACATTTGGTTTATATGCCTGTGTCGCGACTTTAGCCTTTATTGTGACTTATTTCTTTATTCCTGAAACAAAAGGAGTTTCTTTAGAGGTCATAGAAGCAAACTTAAATCGCCAAATTCCTACTAGGTATTTAGGTATTAAAGAGTATAATAAATAATAGAATTTAACTTTCATCGAGGAGAAGAAAATGTCTAACTTGGAAAATAATAGCTTTGGTGAATTTCGTAACTATACTGATAGTAAATTTCAAGATCGTGTAGAGAGAACTTATAGAGAAATGCACACAAATCAGTCTCTTGATTATGTAAAAAGAATGAAAGATAAATACTTCAAATTATCTCTAGGGAAAATGGATGTTTATGAAGTATTTAAATTACTAGAAAATGTTCATGATGAAAGTGATCCTGATAATGATTTACCTCAAATTGAGCATGCATATCAAACAGCAGAAGCTGTTCAAAATAAATTTTTAGAAAATACTACTGAAATACGTGACAATGCATTAATTAAATCATTATTTCGTGATCATGAGTGGCAAAGTTTACCTAAAAAATGGAAAAATTTTTATACAGAAAAAGAAACTTTAAAAGAGTTATATTCACATATAAAAGACTGGTCTTGGTTTCCTTTAGTAGGCTTTATTCATGATTTAGGAAAAATTATGACTTTACCAGAATATGGAGCATTACCACAATGGTCAACTGTCGGTGATACGTATCCTGTAGCTTGCCCATTCGCCAGTGCAAATGTGTTTTTTGATAAAGGCTTTTATAAAATAGCTAGTGACTATGAAACATATAAAAACACTAATGAAACACATTATGGAAGTTATCCAAACAATTGTGGTTTTGATGCTGTTGAAATGAGCTTTGGACATGATGAATATATATATAAAGTTTTTGAACAAGGTAGTGATATTCCTTATGAAGGTCTATATCTTTTAAGATATCATTCATTCTATCCATGGCATACACCTCAAACAGGCGGTCTAGCTTACCAAGAGCTTGCAAATGAAAAAGATTGGTTATTACTACCTCTTCTTAAGGCTTTTCAAAAAGCTGACTTATATTCAAAATTACCTGAACTACCTCCAAAAGAAGTATTAGAGAAAAAATACAAAGCTCTATTAGATAAGTGGGTACCTAAAAAGAAAATTAATTGGTAGAAATATAAAACTAAATGGAAATATTTAAAGAGTTAAAAGAGCTTGAAGAGTCTCTATGGATAGAAACAACGAGATTTGATCATACATACATGAATAATATTCTTGATCCTGATTTTTTTGAATTTGGGAGATCTGGTAAGATTTATTCAAGAAGCGAAGTATTATCTCATGAGTATCAAGAAATTTTAGCTAAAATCCCATTAGAAAACTTCAAAGTACATAATATTAGTCATAGCGTGAAACAAGTAACTTATATAAGTGAAGTAGGAAAAGAAAAATTACGTGCTAATAGAAACTCAATATGGATCCTGAAAAGAAATAAATGGCTACTTAAGTTTCATCAAGGAACACCTTGTTTCTAAAATTATTTCTAAATCAATAAATCTTGCTGATCTGAACTCAAGCTTTTAGGGATTTTTAATTTAAAATGATTATAAGCAGCTAGAGTAGCTACTCTACCTCTAGCTGTTCTCATGATATAACCTTGCTGTATTAAATAAGGTTCTATTACATCTTCTATAGTACCTTTTTCTTCACTTAATGCCGCCGCTATCGTATCTAAACCTACAGGGCCGCCAGAAAACTTCTCTATTAAGGTCAATAAATATTTATGGTCCATATGATCAAAACCAATAGGATCTACTTTTAACATGCTCAATGCTTTATCAGCTATTTCAAAAGTTATTTCACCATTACCTTTAACTTGAGCATAATCTCTAACCCTTCTTAAAAGCCTATTAGCAATCCTAGGAGTACCTCTAGATCTTTTTGCTATTTCTTTAGCACCATCCATAGTTATAACCAATTCTAAAAGCTTAGCTGAACGGTATACTATCTTAGTTAAATCTTCTATAGAATAGAATTCTAATCGCTGAACAATACCAAATCTATCTCGAAGAGGCGATGTTAAAAGTCCAGCTCTTGTTGTAGCTCCAACTAATGTAAATGGAGGTAGATCAATCTTAATAGATCTAGCTGAGGGCCCTTCCCCTATCATTATATCTAATTGGTAATCTTCCATTGCTGGATATAATATTTCTTCTATAACAGGGCTTAAACGGTGGATTTCATCTATAAATAAAACATCATTTTCTTCAAGATTAGTTAATAAAGCAGCTAAATCTCCTGCTTTTTCTAAAACGGGTCCACTAGTTTGTTTTAATTCAACTCCCATTTCATTAGCTATTATATTTGATAATGTAGTTTTACCTAATCCTGGTGGTCCAAAAATTAAAGTATGATCTAGAGCATCTTTTCTATTTTTTGCAGCTTGAATAAAGATTTCCATCTGCTCTCGAACAACTGGTTGACCCTCATATTCTTGTAATGTTTTAGGTCGAATTGCTCTATCAACAATACTTTCTTCTTTATGATTTGGAGCATTAGCAGAAATTATTCTATCTGTTTCTATCATTTTTGTTTATTTATATCTAATTTCAAAGTTAATAATATCACACTATTTAGCAGTATAGCCACCATCTATTGGTAATAGACTTCCTGTCATAAAAGAACTTTTATCACCAAGTAAAAACTCAACTAAACTAGCTATTTCTTCAGGTTTCGCTACTCTTTTCACAGAAGTTTCATTAACCTCTAATTCATTAGCTTTTTCAATACTTATATTTAGCTTATCAGCATAGTTCTTTATAGCATTATGATATAGCTCAGTATCAACAGGGCCAGGACAAACAGCATTCACTCGGATATCATATTTAGCTAAATCTAAAGCTAATGATTTAGTCATCTGTGCTATAGCTCCTTTAGATAGTCCATAAGCAAAGTTATTCATTTTTGCGATAAAGCTTTGTTCTGCACCATTAAATACTATTGAGCAACCGTGCTCTAAATTAGGACGAAGATATTTTAATAAATAGATATTAGCCATTACATTCACATTAATAACTTTCTGCACATCATCTAAGTTTGAGGTAAATAAACTTCCACTTTTATATATAGCTGCATTTAAAAATAAGCCATTAAACTGAATAGTTTTTATTTGATCAATTGCACGAATTATAGAAGCTTTTTCTTCTAAATTAGTTTTAATAAATTTTAAATTATCATTTTCAATATCTGGAGCAACTATATCAAGGTTAATAATAAAGTTTTCTTTTGATTTTAATAAAAGCTCTATAACTGCTTTACCTATTCCTTTTGAACCACCTGTAATTAAATAATTTTTCATAAAACTCCTAAAGTAAAATTATTTAAATATATATTTCCTATAGTATCTAATAAGCTTTGAAAAAGGTAACTTTTTTGTCTAAAATCTATCCTAGATAAAATAATTTTATTTCTTAGCATAATTGGGAGAAACTCAATGGATCTAAAAGATTTCAAAACAATCGAAACAATTAAATTTTCAGATACTAAAAAATTTAAATACTTAAATGAAGATGCTTCTAAACTTTTATACCTTGATAGCCCTGCTATTGAGGTATTTAGAGATTATAAAACTACAGCAGCTTTAGTAACTAGTTCAGATACAGTAGCATCTGATATAAAGAAAAAAATGAAACTAGCTAATAAAGATGTAATCCTAGTTATAAATTCAGAAGATCGTGTTACAGGCATTATTGACCTTCATTATCTAGAAGGCGTAGCTCTACAAAAGCTAGCTCAAGATTCAGGAACAAATATAAAAGATTTAACAGCTGAAGAGATAAAGCTTGATATAACTAAAGTTAGAATGATCCACTACGATATGTTAGAGGATGCAAAAATAGGTCATATTATTAAAACTCTTTTAAAAGATAATCGCCATCAAATATTAATATATGAAGAAGATGAAAATGGAAACCCATTCATTCGTGGATACTTTGCTCTTAGTTATATTAAAAGAAAATTAGGATTAGAAGTTCATCTGTCTCATCAAAAAGATGGTGTAGCTAGTATTTCTAAAGTAATGATGAACTAATCTATAGAATCACGAACTAATTTTTAACCCTATAACTCCTGCTATTATTAAAAATAAGCAAACTATCTTTAAAGTTGAAATGGTATCTCCTGCAAACATCATTCCGAAGATTGCTGTACCTAATGCTCCTACTGCTGTCCAAATAGGATAAGCTAATGATATTGGTATAGTCCTCATAGATAATGCTAAAAGATAAATGCTCGCTATCATACCTATAACTACAATTATAGATGCTATTATATTTGTAAATCCATTAGAATATTTAAGTGCTACTGCCCATACAACTTCAAATACTCCAGCAATAATAAGAAAAAACCAAGCCATAACTTCTTACTTAAGATATTTATAATTATCCAAAGAGTAACATTAAAACTGATTTTTTCCTAAGAATTATATTATTGAAGATAACTTTTATTTTTTAGGTAAAATTTTCTCTATTTCATTTATAAGAATTTCAGAAGAAATATTACTATCTTCTAATAATATTTTTTTTGTTCCATGTGTTAAAAATCTATCTTCTAACCCAAAGTTTTTAATATAAAGATTTCTATGAAGGTTATTATTAATTAAAAACTCATTAACTGCAGAACCTGCGCCACCTTTTATAGCATTTTCCTCTAAAGTAAAAATAACATTATGTGTTTTAGCTATATCTACAAGTAGATTTTCATCTAAAGGTTTTACAAAGCGCATATCAACTATAGTAATATCATATTTTTTAGCTACTTCTTCAGCTAATGACAGCAAGGTTCCAAAATTTAAAATAGCAATTTTACTACTACCTTTTCTAAGCAACTTAGCTTTACCTAGTTCTAAATTTAAAGAATCAGTAATAGTAACACCTGGTCCTGTTCCTCTTGGGTAACGAACCATAGCTGGGCCATTATAATCATAGCCAAATTCTAACATATGATAACACTCATTCTCATTACTTGGTGTCATAATAATATTGTTTGGAATACATCTCATAAAACTAAGATCAAAGCTGCCATCATGTGTTGATCCATCTGCACCAACTAATCCAGCTCTATCTACTGCATACAAAACATCTAGATTCTGAATACTTATATCATGTATAACTTGATCATATGCTCTTTGAAGAAATGTAGAATATATTGCCACTACTGGTTTCATACCTTGACAAGCAAGCCCACCGGCAAAGGTTACTGCATGCTGTTCTGCTATTGCTACATCAAAATATCTATTAGGATATTCTTCAGCAAATCTTATAAGGTCTGATCCTTCTTTCATTGCTGGAGTTATACCAACTAATCTCTTATCTTTAGCTGCTTTATCACATATCCATTGACCAAATATATTAGAATAAGTTGGTTTAGGAATATTTAAACTTTTACTTTTTTCAACGCCTGTGTGAAAACTTGGAGCTACATGATGAAATTTAATTGGATCATTCTCTGCTTTTATATAACCTTTACCTTTCCTAGTTATAATATGCAAAAGCTTAGGGCCTTTATGATCCTTTAAAATTTTTAATGTCTTAACTAATTCATTTACATCATGACCATCAACAGGACCAACATAATAAAAGCCAAGATCTTCAAAAAAATTAGCTGGTACAAACATACCTTTAGTTTGTGTTTCAATTTTTTTTACAAGATCAAACATTGGAGGAATATTTTTTAATACCTCCTTACCTTTTTCTCTTAATGAGTTATAAAAACCACCTGAAATTATTTTACTAAAATGAGTAGTTAAGCCACCGACATTATCAGAAATAGACATTTCATTATCATTTAAAACTACTAATAAATCTTCTTTGATCCCACCAGCATGATTTAAAGCTTCAAAAGCCATACCACCAGTTATAGCACCATCACCAATTACAGCTACTGACTTAGCTCCATTTTTTGTAATTCTATTAGCTACAGCCATACCAAGTGCTGCACTTATTGATGTACTTGAATGTCCGACTCCAAAAGCATCATACTCACTTTCAGCCCTTTTAGGAAAACCAGATATTCCACCATCTTTTTTAATAGTAACTAGCTTATCTTTTCTTCCAGTTAGTATTTTATGAATATATGTTTGATGACCAACATCCCAGACAATACTATCTTTAGGAGCACTATAAACATAGTGTAAAGCTACTGTAAGCTCTAAAGCTCCTAAACTGCTAGCAAAGTGACCACCACTGACATCTAACTTCTCAACTAAAAATTCCCTTAGCTCTTTAGATAAAGGTACAAGCTCAGTTTCTGGAACAAGCTTAAGGTCTTCTGGTGTATTTAGTTTGTCTAAAATTCTATATTTATTTTGCATATTTATACCAGACTAAAATGTGTATACAGATAAAATCATTCCCACTCTATGGTTCCTGGTGGCTTACCTGTTACATCGTATACAACACGTGAGACTTTTTTGACTTCATTAACTATTCTATTTGAAACTAATGATAAGAAGTCATAAGGCAAGTTTGCCCAAGTAGCTGTCATGAAGTCAATACTAACTACAGCTCTTAGAGCAATAACATATTCATATCTTCTTTGGTCCCCAACAACTCCAACAGATTTAATAGGAAGAAATACTCCAAATGCCTGAGATATATCATGATATAAACCCTGATTATAAAGCTCTTCTATAAAGATTGAGTCTGCTTTTTGTAAAATCTCAACATACTCTCTTTTAACTTCACCAAGAATTCTAACACCAAGCCCTGGTCCAGGAAAAGGATGTCTATATAACATATCATGAGGTAGACCTAATCCTAAACCAAGTTTTCTTACTTCATCTTTAAATAGCTCTCTTAAAGGTTCTAAAAGCTGAAGCTTCATATTCTCTGGTAAACCGCCAACATTATGATGTGATTTTATAACATGGGCTTTACTTTTATTATTACCCGCTGATTCTATTACATCACTATAAATTGTACCTTGAGCTAACCATTTAGCATTTTCTATTTTTGCAGCTTCTTCATCAAATATTTCAATAAAAAGTCTACCTATAATTTTTCTTTTCTGTTCAGGGTCTGAAACACCTTCAAGTTGATCTAAAAATCTATCTTTAGCATTAACTCTAATAACGTTCATATCTCTATTATCTGAGAAGATTTTCATTACTTGATCACCTTCATTTAAGCGAAGTAACCCAGTATCAACAAATATACAAGTAAGTTGCTTTCCAATAGCTTTATTTAAAATAGCAGCAACAACAGATGAATCAACACCGCCAGAAAGCCCTAAAATAACTCTATCTTCACCAACTTTCTTTTTTATTTCTTCAATATCACTTTCAATAATATTTTCTATATTCCAAAGAGCATCACATTGACATATCTTTAATACAAAGTTTTCAAGCATCTCTCTACCATGCTCTGAGTGTGTAGTCTCAGGATGGAACTGGACACCAAAAAATGGTTTTTCTTTATGTTGTATTGCTGCCACTGGTGCATTAGCTGAAGAGGCTATCAAGTCAAATTCATCACCTAGATTGGTAACCTTATCACTATGACTCATCCAAACTAGCTGTTCTTTATCTAAATCAGTAAAAATATTATTCTTAGATTTAAGAATATTAATCATTGCTTTACCAAACTCGCTTTGCTCAGAGCCTTCAACAACTCCACCATGTTGAGCTACCATCGTTTGCATTCCATAGCAAATTCCTAGCACTGGTATATTTAAATGAAAAACGACCTTTGGAGCTTTAGCTGCTGAAGCATATACTGATTCTGGACCACCAGATAAAATGATCCCTTTTGCATCATAACTTCTAATAAATTCTTCATCTATATCATGAGGAAAAATCTCACAAAAAACTCCGATCTCTCTTATTCTACGAGCTATTAGTTGAGTGTATTGCGAACCAAAATCTAAGATAAGTATTTTATGATTATGTATATCTGTCATTAGAAAATTATACAAAGATATTATTATCCCCCTATTTTATATTATTAATACTTTGTTTGTAAGAAAGAATTGTTACTATTTTCAGTAAAAATCTTTAAACTAAATATTGGAAACTTAAATAAAATTTATTTGTAAAAGGAAAACTATTATGATTAAAAAAATCGTTGGATTATCATTTTTTTGTATTTTATTAACTTCATGCCTTATCAACACAAATAGTAATAACCAAACAGACATTGTTAGAGGAACTTGTAATTTAACTTCCGTTGCACAAAAAGAGCTGACTTGTAAAGATGGAACATATCAGTTATCTAATATCGATGTGTTAGATAAAACAGAAACTAATGTAACTGCTAATTACTGTATTGTTAATACGCCTAAGGATTATAATAAAGAATTCGCTGATGCGATTAATAAAGTTGGTGAGTCATGTTCTGCTGATGTGACCGCTAAAAATATTTATGGTGGTGTTACTGGAAGCTTTACTGCTAAATAAATCTACGCCTAAACCCCTTTTTGTTTTTACCTTTTCCCTTTGTTATAATCATTACCACACTTAAATATATAATATAAATATTTCTTTATCTATCTATGAAATTCATACTATTTGACAAAACTTTTCAAGCTGGTGAAACAGCAACTTTAGCAATGCCACTTCCTGTTTTATATTCATGTGCCCCTATGTATTTACCAATTAAAATAGTAAATGGTAGTAAGCCTGGACCATGTTTATTATTGTTTGGAATGGTGCATGGAGATGAATATAACGGCATTGAAATTATTAATAATCTTATCGAAAAAATTGATCCTAAAAAACTTAGTGGCACTATTGTTGCTATACCAGTTTTAAACATATATGGACTAATTAACTATCCCAATAAGATGCAAAGTGGTAAGTCGCTGGAACAATCTTTTCCTGGAGATGAAAATGGCTCTTTCATGGAAAGATATGCATATAATCTTACAGAGCAAATAATTAAAAAAGTTGATTACTCTATTCAAATAAGAACAGGTAATGTAAATCATCAGATTCTACCACAAGTCTATTGTAATCCTGAAGATGAAGATTCAATGAGAATTGCTCGAGCATTTCAAGCACCTGTTATAACAGGTGTAAATGTGAATAGCTCTAGTATTAGAAAAATTCATCAAGCCTTAGATATTCCCTTTATTTGTTATGAAGCTGGTGAAGCCATAAGATTTGATAATGAATCTATTAATATAGGTATGGAAGGTATTAGAAATGTAATGAAAAAGCTAAATCTTCTAGATGAAGAGCTTGAACAAACTGTAAAACCAATTCTTTCAGAAGATGCTGAATGGACAATATCAGACACTTCAGGAATACTAAGAACAGAAATAGAGCTAGGTACAAGAGTTAAAAAAAATCAAAGAATAGGTCATCTGACAGATCCTTTTGGTAATGCTGATAATGTTAGTTTAATTTCTCCTATAGATGGAATAATTTTAGGTATTAATAATAATCCTCTAATAAAAGAAGGAGATAAGGTTTTTAAGGTCGCATCATTTCATGATGATAAAAAAGCAGAAGCAAAACTAGAAGATTGGGAAGAAATCGCAAAAGAAAATTTTAATACAAATGAATAATAAAATATCCTTAACAGCCCTTATTATTTGGATAACTTGTGCTGTATTTTTTATGTATGAATTCTTACTTAGAACTATTCTTGGCACATTTGAGCATCAAATAATAAGTGATTTAGATTTAACATTAGTTACATTTAGTATTTTAAGTTCTACTGCATATCAATTTATATATGGCATTATGCAGGTTCCTGTTGGTTTTATAACAGATAAGTTAGGGTTGAAGAAAACTCTTACTATGGCAGTTGGCATTTGTGCTCTAGGAGTGGGAATGTTTGCTCTATCTAATAGTTTTAGTGCGGCTTTAGTTTATAGAGTACTTATGGGATTTGGTTCTGCATTTGGTTTTTTATGCTTACTTGTAGCAGTATATGACTGGTTACCTCATAAATATATTGGTTTATTTATAGGTTTATCACAGTTTATAGGAGTACTAGGACCAATGGTTGCTGCTGGCCCTTTAGACTCTTTATCAAACACAAGTGGAATTGATTGGAGAGAAGTATTTATAATTCTTGCTGGAGTTGGAGTTATATTGGCTATAATAACTGTTCTCATAGTTAAAAATAATAAACAATCTGATGATAAATTTGTAATTATTGATAAACCAATATCTATTTTAGATAATATAAAAAGTTTAATATCAACTAGACAAGTTTGGTTCATAGCTTTCTTTTCAGCATCGGTATACTTTAGTATAGAATTTTTATCTGAAAATGCCGCTAAACCTTTTCTAATGTTACATAGTTTTGACCCTAAAGTAGCCTCTTACATGATAACCTTAGCTTGGCTTGGTTATGGTATTGGCTGTCCTTCTTTAGGTTTTATTTCTGATACTATAAAAAGAAGAAAACCAATAATGATATTTAGTGCTATACTCGCCTTCTTTGCATTAGCAGTTATAATCTTTATACCTATTAATATTTATATTTTATCTATAGCTTTTATCTGTCTTGGAATTGGTGCTAGTGGTCAAAGTATAGGATTTGCAATTATTGCTGAACAATGCCAAAAATATTATTTAGCTGCAGGTCTAGGGGTTAACAATTTTTTAATAATGCTTTCTGTATCTATAGGATCACCTTTTATTAGTTACGTCCTATCGAATTTATCTGATGGAAAGAAAATAACTATATCAGAATATGAAATAGCATTATGTATACCTTTATTATTTATAGTAGTAGGAATAATTCTAAGTATATTTTTTATTAGAGAAACTTTTTGTAGATCCACAAAAGAAGTTATAACTGTAGAAGTCTAGCTTTTCTTCTATTATCCCTATATTTTAAAAGTGCCATATAGGAAATAATCACTGTACTTATAAGCAGTGGTACAAGTAAAAATACAAAAGCTCTATCAAAAACATTATTGTTTACATTGATATGAATAGGTCCACCATTTAATAAGACACTTATATAACTTATTAAAAATTGAAATAATGCTCCACACAACCCTATTACCATATTAACTATAGCTAAAGCTGTTCCTTTTATTTCCTTAGGAAATATCTCTTCAACTACTGAAAATGCTAATAACATACTTGAAACAAAAAAACCTAATAAAAAGAATAAAATAAATAATAAGTTAGGATTTATAATGCTTGCAAATAAAACTATTGAAGAAAAAATAGTTATCGTAAATATATTACAAATAAACATCCATATTCTTTTTTCACCAAATAAACTTGCAATAATCCCATGAGATGGCCCGCCAAATGCTATACCCACAAACATCATTACACTTATTCTTGCAGCTACGGATTCCGTAACATGATAAGCCTGCTCTAAAAATACTACATCATATAATTCAGAAAATGAATTAACTACTATACCCACCATAAGACCAGAATAAATAGCTAAAAGCCAAAGTTTCTTATTCTTAAGTAAAATTAAACTATGAAAAAATCTAGAAGTTTTTGACTCTACTAAATTAGAAATGTCTTTCTCTTCTTTTTTATATGTTAGAAGTAAAATTATTACTACTCCCCACACTATTCCAAAGTAGCCAATGTAAGCTAAAGCATCTTTCCAGCCACTTAATGAAACAAGATAGTTTAAAAATAATTGCCCAAATATACCACCAAGAACTCCTAATGTATTAGTAAGTCCAACGGCTATAGGGAAAAATCTCTCTGGCAAAACATCTGCTGCTACTTTTAAACACCCAATAAATGCAACTGCTGATCCAATAGCTATTAGAATTCTACCTAACAACATAGTTTCTAAGTTTGGTTCATATACAAAAAGTAATATTCCTAAACTCATTACTAAACAAGATATGGATAACATTACCCTAGCGCCAAACCTATCTAATAACATACCTGCTGGTACTTGGCTTATTGCGTATATTGGAAAATAAATACTCATAACATAAGCAATTTGGTCTACTCCAACATCCATATCTAAAGATATTGGTTTTATAAGCACGCTTGGCGCAGTATGCTGAAAATAGTCTAAAGCATAGAATATTGCAGCTACTAACCAAAATAGCCAACCAATTACTAATTTTTTATTACCCATTCTTTATTACAATTAAAGATTAATCTTTACATTATAGAAGCTTTATATATTTAATAAAACCTAAGACTTTATTTATACTTACTCAAGAAAACATATTTTTAAGAGCAGAAATAGTTTCTTTTGAGTTTTGCTTTCGAGCTTCTGGGCATTCTTTTTCTCCACCGACCCAGTGCAAGTCTGTATCAGGAAGCTCTTCTAGAAATCTACTTGGCTGTGTTATGATTTTTTCACCAAACTTTTTTCTATATTTAGTAAGAGTTATTGTTAATTTTTCTTTTGCTCTAGTAATAGCTACATATGCTAATCGTCTTTCATCCTCTATAGAGCCATCCTCTATACTTTGTTGATGAGGAAGTATCCCTTCTTCCATACCCATTATATAAACTTTTTTAAATTCTAATCCTTTAGATGCATGCATTGTTATAATCTGAACTTGATTATCACTTTTATCTTCAGTATCTCTATCCAAAATATCTATAAGAAGCATTTTATTAAGTACGCTATTTAAAGAATCTAAACCATTATATGACTCATCCTCTAATTGTGTAGTTACCCACCTGATAAGCTCAATTACATTTGTATATCTAAATTCAGACTGCTTTTCTGATGAGCTAGAGTCTATTAACCATTGTCTATATGTTATTTCATCTATAAAGTTATTTAATATTTTCTTTAATTCAGAAATTGAAATACTAGAGATAATTTTCTGTTGAGTAGAAGTAATAAGCTCTTTAAATCTTATAAGACTAGACTTAGTATAGTCACGAATATCTATATTACTTAAATTATATAATGTATGGAAAAAGCTACAATGATGTTCACTCGCATATTCACCTAATTTATGAATCGTTGCGCTACCGATCTCTCTTTTAGGAGTATTAATAACTCTTAAAAAAGCTCGATCATCATCTGGATTTACTATAAGCCTTAAGTAAGAAATAATATCTTTAATTTCACTCTTAGAGAAAAAGGAAGATCCTCCACTTATCGTATATGGGATCTTATGCATTTGCATATATCTTTCTAATAAGAATGCTTGATAATTACTTCTAATAAGAACTGCATAGTCAGAATTCTTTGAAGTACTTTTCACTCTATCAAAAAAGATATCACTAGCTATGTATTGAGCCTCATCTTCATCATTAATAAGACTTATAATTTTTACATGATCGCCATAGCCTTTATTTGACCATAATTGCTTTTCAAAAATATGGCTATTATTGGATATAAGCTTATTTGCAACATTTAGAATCCTACCTGTAGAACGATAATTTTGTTCTAACTTAATAACTTTCAAGTTAGAGAAATCTTCTTGTAAATGCTTTAAGTTTTCTGGTTTTGATCCTCGCCAAGCATATATAGACTGATCATCATCTCCAACAACTGTAAACTTGTTTTTTCCTTTTGTTAGATATTTTAATAACTGATATTGTGATTCATTTGTATCTTGGTATTCATCAATTAGGATATATCTAAATTTATCTGTCCAAAATTTTTGGATATTTTCATTATTTTTGAAAAGTTGAATTGGCTGAAAAATCAAATCATCAAAATCAAAAGAGTTATATGACTTTAAATACTTTTGATATTCTTTATAAATAAATAATGCTTGTTCCTCTAAATCATCTCTAGCATCAACTTCTTCAGGTGCTAAAAGAGCAGATTTCCAAAATGAAATTTTAGATTGAATAATGCCTGAATTTTGTTTAGGTAATTGAAATTCTTCATAAGCAATATCATGTATTAGATTAAGAGAATCTGCACTATCAAAAAGTGTAAAGCTCTTTTTATATCCTAGTTCAGCATAGTGCTTTTTTAAAATTGATAGTCCTAATGAATGAAATGTTGAGATCACTAAGCCTTTACACAAGTCTTTATCAAGCCTACCCTTTATTCTTTCCTGCATTTCTTTTGCTGCTTTATTTGTAAATGTAACAGCTAAAATACTTTTCGCAGGATATAGCAATTGCTCTATAAGATAAGATATCTTCTCAATAATAACACTAGTCTTACCACTTCCAGCTCCTGCTAATACAAGTAATGGAGATCCTATATACTTTACAGCCTCTTGCTGTTGTGGATTTAAGTCATCTAGCATTTGGTAATAGTTTCACCAGTTTCTAGTTTATATTCTGACTCTAATGCCTCTTTATGAAAGACCACTAGCATATAGCTTTGATTTTCTACGAATATTTTATTTACCACATTTGCTAATGGCTTACCTTGCTCATCTTTTAAATCTAAAGTATCTATATCAGAATCAGACTTCACTACAGCTAACTCTTTTTTTAGTTTAGCTTTATAATGCATTCTAGCAATTACTTCTTGCCCCATGTAGCAACCTTTTGAATAAGAAACTACATTTTCAACATTGTCTAGTTCTAATTCTGCTGGTAAGAAATTCTCTATATTTTGACTATTGATTATTGCTAATTTATTTAAAATATTTTGTTTTTGAACATCTTCAAAACTAATATCTGACTCCAAGCTATCTTTTGCTAAGATATTATGATTTAAGAATCCTTCCATTGTAAAAAATAAAGCATATTCATCATTTATAGAAAAACTAACTTTAGAAAACATTCCATATTTTTTAAGCCAATTTTGTAAAGTTTCTAATGCGCCTTCTTCAACTGAAAGTAGTAATTTATCATCTGCAATAAACTTAACAAAACATAATGAAATTATACGCCCTTTTAAGTTAGCAAAAGCCGTTAATAAAATAGTATTATTTTCAGATAAAGTATTTAAATCAGCTGTCGTAAGTCCTTGTAAAAATTTTTTAGTATCTACACCACTTACTTCTAATATTTTAAAATTCTTATATTGATAATTGCTCATAAAGAGATCCTCTTTGAATTTTTGTTTTTGTAGATATTTCTAAAGTTAGTAGATTTTATAATAATCAATATATCTATGTAAAGATCATACTCTTAAGCTAACTATAGTTATAAAAATAACTTCTAACTATACCTAGTGTTTCATGAGTAACTACTATAGGATCTTTTGAAGGTGTATCAGAAATAGCTGGAATAATTTTTATTCCCATATTAGTAAATATTCTCTCTGCTCTTTTCATATGTAAAGATGATGTTACAAGTAAATATTTATCAAAAGCTAATTCTTTAGTTATCTCTTTAGTAAATTTAGCATTACCAAAAGTATTTAAGCTCTTTTTTTCTAAGATAATATCTTGGCTATCAACTCCCAGACTTAACATGATCTCAGAATATGCCTCAGCCTCAGATATTCCATAATTATGAATATCTCCACCAGAAGCAATTATTTTATAATGTATACCACATTGCTTCGCCAGGAAATATATTCTACAAGCCTCTAACACTCTGGAATATGCTCTATTATTTAAAAGCACTTTTCCATCAATCTTAACTAACCCTGAACCAAGTAAAATTATAGCAAAATTATCTTTTATAATATCATCTTCTAATCTTTTATATTTTTCTGTCAAAAAGTTTGACGCTATATAAATAAAGGTAAAAAAAATTATAGATAATAGAACTAAAATTATTATAAGCATATTTACTAAAATGGAAGATTAAAATAATAATCAAATTTTTGAGATAATAATGTATCAATCTTGTCTGCTATAGCACCATCTTTAGTTACCTGTATAGTACGAGGATAAAGTCTATCATTTACCCAAGCATTTTGATCCCATAAATATGTTGTATCAACACACTGTTTAGCAAAACCTTTTATTTGATAGCGGTTTTCTACTTGTAAACATCCTCTCAAGAAAATATCAACATATGATTGTGAAATAGGATGATCTTTTGTTGGTTTTTGTATATCTTCTGGTTGCTTAGCATATATCCAATAAGCGCCTTCAGGTAGTTTTTCAAGTCCCACAGCTTTTATATCATCTTCTGGTACTCTATATCTACAATATCCTGGTTCCCAATCATCTGTAGTTTTAACATCTTGACCACTTATAGGATAATAAACAGCATTAAGTTTATAACTTTTCTCAGGTACTGAAAGTAAGTAAGTAGTTTTATAATTTCCACCACTAATACCCCAAGTTCTTTTAAAGTTATTAACTATTATTGGATATACATCTGTAGCACTTGGTGTAGTTAGCTTTCTAGTTTCATCATCCATAAGACTTCCATAACCAATAATATAGTTTCTATGTGTCTCATCAACTTCTGGATGACACTCTTCTGCAAAAACTGAGGTAAATGAAACTGATGATAACATTAACATTAAAACCAAACTTTTTTTCATATCTAAGATCCTTACTATAATAAATAGAAATTATATTGACTCATAAATCATAGCATATATGCTTGATAAAATTAGATTAAATATATTAGTTTATCTGCGAGATTGGATATTATTATCTGATGAAGTTTTATCATTAGTTGTCATTGCTTGATTTCTACTTTGAATCTTTCTAACTGAATCTCTAGACTGTGCTTCGCTATTCATAGGAACATCTTGATGAACTTGAGGTTGAGGCCTACTCATACTAGCTCTTGAGCCTTGCTCCGTAGTTTCTGTCCTTCTATTTAGCCTCTCTTCTGGAGTAACTACCGAAGCATTAGGATTAAAACCTTGTCTCATTCCAGGATTTCTCATTTGCTGTCTTTGCATCCTAGAATCATTTCTTTGAGAGTTTTGAGTTTGGGAATTCTCTCTATTAGCTGCTGGGGCAGTATCTCTTTGATTTTGATTACTATTAAACCTTCCAAAGTTTTGAACTTGAGAGTTGCCTCTATTTGGTGGTGGAATCAAATTTCCTCGCTGCTGTAGTTGTCTTTGTATATTATTGCTAGAAGCTTGACTTTGTTGATCTATATTAGAAGCCGAAAAACCCAAAGCAGGAAGAACGCTTATAAACATAATTGTTAGTAACTTTTTCATTAATTTTCCTCTAACTTTTAAATTAACCAATTCTATGCCTATTCATAGCATCATGATTTGTTAATGTATTATTATTAATTTGATCTACATTATGCGCATTACTAGCATACATATAGTTATCTTTATGACGCGCATAAACAGCATCACCTGCACTACCAGTATTGTAATAGTTTTGATCACTTACCTGCTCAGCAGCTTCTTCAGTATCCATTGAACCAGCAAAACTAATAATAGGAAATAAAATAAAATTAATTAAAATAATTAATAAAACTTTTCTCATATATTTATTAATACCTTTTATAATTAACTGCTGTATGTCTATTTTCATTTATTGTATTAGCACTATGCGATTCTGTAGCACTAACATAAGCACTTTTTTTATTTTTAGTTGTAAGTTGCTCACTTGCTTGTTCAATATCACTTGTTTTTGCAAAACTAACAACTGGTACTATTAAACTTAAACATACTGACATTACTAATAATATTTTTTTCATAGTTATTACTCCCTATAAAACATTTAATCCTTTTTTTATTAAACTTTCTAACTCGACTGTATCTTTAGCGAATTGCCTAATTCCTTCACTTAACTTTTGTGTTGCTAGAGCACTTTCATTTAGTAACCATCTAAATTCTTGTTCAGTGATATACTTAGGTTTTTGTTCTACTTTACCATTATCATGTAGGCTTACTACTAAAGTACTATTCTGCTGACTTAATTCTTCTAAAAGCGCTGGAGAAATTGTTAGTGCATCACATCCAGCTAATGCTTTTACTTGTTCTGCATTTCTAAAGCTGGCTCCCATAACTATTGTTTCGTAGCCATAATCTTTATAATACTTATAGATTTCTTTTACTGAATTTACGCCATTATCATCTTCAGGTTTTGGAAAACTATCTAGTTTATTATTTGATATCTGCCAATCAGTAATTCTTCCAACAAATGGTGAAATTAAATAAACTTTTGCTTCAGCACATGCTATAGCTTGAGCCTTATCAAATATCAATGTTAGATTACAGTTAATACCTTCTTTCTCTAAAAGCTTTGCTGCTTTAATTCCTTCCCATGTCGCTGCTATCTTTATTAATATTCTGTCTTTAGATATACCTTTCTCAGAATATTTATTAATTATTTTTCTAGCATATTCCATAGTTGATGCAGAATTAAAAGACTCTCTAGCATCAACCTCACTAGAAACTTTACCATCAATTACTTTTAATATCTCAACACCAAAAGCAACTACAATATCCATTAAAATATCTTCAATAAGAGTTTCTTGAGAACTAAAATCTGATGATTTTAACTTTCCATTCTCTATACATTCTTTAACTATATGAGCATATTTATCTTCTTTAGCAGCTTTTAATATCAAACTAGGATTTGTAGTTGCATCTATAGGCTTATATTTTTTTATTAATTCAAAATCACCAGTATCAGCAACTACTTTAGTTACTTTTCTTAACTGTTCTAACACAGATTCTTTCATATGTATCCCTATTTATTAATAGTCTAAAATTATAATTTCTACTTATTAGATTTTATAATACTAATAAACAGAGTCTAGATATATTTTATCTAAAAAAACATCATTATAAAAATTTAAAAAGATTTTTTAACAGCCGCGTTTCTTAAAATAAGAAAATAATAATATGAATAAAAAATTAGATTAAAGATTAAATTTTTCTTTTAACATCGAATAAACTGCTCTTATTCCCATTGCTTCTCCACCAATTGGCTTACCTGGAGTTGCTGAGCTATTCCAAGCCATGATGTCAAAATGAATCCAGTTACTATAACCTTCAGCTAGAAAATGCTCTAAAAATAATGCTGCTGTTATTGCTCCTGCAAATGATGAAGGACCACAGTTTGAAATATCAGCAAAATCATTTTTTAAATTTTTCATATATCTCTTTGCTAGAGGTAATCTCCATACATCATCTTTTTGCTTTTCTGCATGTTTATATAAATTATCTGAAAAATCATTATTATTACTAAAAAAACCTGCAATTTCTGTTCCTACCGCAATTCTAGCTGCTCCAGTTAAGGTTGCAAAATCAATCAACATAGCAGGATTGCTAGAAGACTCTTCGTATAGAGGCTCCGCCAATATAAGTCTACCTTCAGCGTCAGTATTTGTTACTTGCACTGTAGTACCATTTTTCATTTTTATAATATCACTTGGTCTATAGGAATTTGCATCTACCGCATTTTCTACAGTTGGTATTGAAAGACTTAAGCCTACTGGTAAATTATTCTTCATAATTAAATATGCTAGAGCTATAGCATTTGCTGCACCACCCATATCTTTATGCATTAAAAGCATTCCTGAAGCTGGTTTTATATCTACACCTCCTGTATCAAAAACAACTCCTTTACCAACTAAAGAAATTTTAGGATATGAATTTTTATTCCAATTTAATTTAACTAATCTTGGAGCACGGTAACTTCCTCTACCTACAGTATAAATTCCCATATAGCCCTGTTTAGCTAAATCTTCTCCTATAATCTCCTCAAAATCAGCATTAAACTCTATAGCCAACTGTTTTATAATATTAGATATTTCAGCGGGTCCCATATCTTCGGCAGGAGTGGAAATCATATCTCTAGCAAGGAATATAGCCTCGGCTTCTGAAATTATTTCTCTATAATCTTTTGGTAAAAATAAATATATCTCTTTTTTAGATTTTGTTTTTTTATACTTATCAAAACTATAACTACCTAGAGCAAAACCTAGATAATATAATCTTAAATCTGGAATATCACTATATTCAATATGATATTCTCCATCTGGCAACTGTGAATATAGATCTGCTATAGTAAACATATCCTCTTCCACTAAGCATATAACTTGCAATAAAGTTCCATCTTGCTTTGGCAAAAGGATATTTTTAAGTTGCTCATTAAAATTTAGAGTCATTAAAAAATTCTTCGTAAACTCGTTTTGTCTCTCTAACCATTCTTTATAATTATTTTTTTTCACTAAGAATATTGGACAAGTATGCATACTTTTTTCAAAACGAAAGCATTCAATTTTTTTTACTACTTCCATATTACAACTCCACAGGTTGATTAAATAAAATCCAATTATTAAAGTCTTCTACTACTTGCGTAGTCAATATTCCTGCTGCTTTATATAGACTTAAAAATCCTAATACATAGTCTGATTCAGCATTATTTAAATCAATTAAATATTGATAATATTGATTCATCAGTATGAAATATTGAGTAATAGTTGTAGTTCCACTCTCATATTTATCTCTATACTTTTCATATGCTATTTTTGCTGATGCGGCTGATTTTCTTAAAGCATTTATTTCAACTTTTTTATATTCTAACCATCTATATGCATACATAGAATCATTTCTAGCGACCCTTCCTGTTTGTATCATATTAAATTCAGAAGATTGATAGTCATAAGCCGCTTTTTTAAGTTCTGCATAATCAGTTCCTCCAGATAGTATATTCCACTCTAAAGATATACCAAAATAAAAACCACTAACAACCCCTTTTGCAGGGGTCTGCTGATCTAATACAGGGTTACCTAAAGGAGTTCTAGCATTAAACCCTGGTGAATACTTAACTTCAAAATTTACTTTGGGCATAAATGGACTTGTTGCAGACTGATAATCATAATATTTACTATCTTTCTTATGTATTGATCCCATATATGCAGGATTACTTCTCATTGCTAGCTCTTCCCAATATTCCTCTGACTTTGGATTTGGATCTTTCACTTCAAAATCATTACTATATAAAATAATATTATCATCTCTATCTGTAAATTTATGTAATTCAGCTCTTGCTACTTTCTCATCCCTTTGAGCAGACACATAATCAGCTACAGCTATATGATAGTTAGATTTAGATGTTTCATAATCAACAGTATCAGCAACTCCTGCTTCATATTGATTTTTTAGTTCTTTTAAGTTTGCTTCTGCTGCTTTTTTATTAAATGATGTGTACTCAACATTTTTAACAGTTCTTGCTAGATTAAAATATGCATAACTGACATCATATAAAAACTGTTGGTAATTAGTTCTATAATCTTGTTGAGCAAACTCTGCACCCTCTTCTGCAGACTGTAAATTTTTATATGCCCCATAGTTATATAGAGGTTGTGTCAAACTTACTATTCCTTGTATAGAATTGAAAGGTCCTGTATTAACTATGAAGTCACTTTTAGCTCCAGTAGTTGTGAGATTGTTTGCTGCTAATGTACCACCTATATCAATACTAGGCAACAAAGCCCCTAATTTAATAGCTGGATCCATCTGTCTAGAACTTAACTGGTATCCAATATATTTATATTGAGGTGATTGCTCAATGGATCTTTGGATCACTTGAGTATAATCAACAGACGTATTAAAGGCGTATACAAGATTGCTAGAGCAAACTAAAACTATAACAAACGTAAATAATACCTTTAAAAATTTCAAAATTTCTTCTCTTGATTTAAATTATATTTAGGACATAATTTTTTGCTTCAAATATTGCTTCTTGTATTTTTAATGGATTATTTCCACCACCTTGAGCCATATCTGGTCGTCCACCACCCTTACCATCAATTATGGACGAAACTATTTTAGCTATATCACCAGCTTTTACAAGACTTGTTACAGCTTTACTAACTCCAATAACAAACTGAACCTTATCATCAATAACAGTAGCTAAAATTACTATAACTCTCTCTTTCTTTGATTTATATTCATCAACCTTATTTCTTAGAGTTTTTATATCACTATCATCAATTACAGCAGCTACAAGAGTTGTACCATTTTGCTCCTGCTCTTCTATATTAGAAGAAGATCCTGATAATAAATCTTTTTTTAGTTTAGTTATTTGCTTTTCTTGTAATTTAACTAACTCTTGTAATGAATTTAGTTTATCTAATACATTTGATTCAGTAGCTTTTAAATGAAGTTTAATAGAATCAACTAAGTCCTCTAGATTTTGTATATACTTATTAGCTTCTGTACCAGTTATAGCTTCAATTCTACGAACGCCAGAAGCTATTCCAGAATCCGAAATGATTTTAAATAATCCTATATCTCCAGTTTGTCTTACATGTGTACCACCACAAAGCTCTATAGAAAAGTCATCCATACAAATAACTCTCACAATATCACCATATTTCTCACCAAATAAAGCTTGTGCTCCCATAGCCTTTGCTTTTTCAGGTGTGGTTTCTAAAGTTTCAACTAAATAATTAGCTCTAATTACTGTATTAACTAATTTTTCTATTTGACGTATCTCTTCTTTAGACAATGGTTTATCATGCGAATAATCAAACCTTAATCTTTTATTATTAACTAAAGAACCTTTTTGCTCTGCATGTTTACCAACTATTTGTTTTAATGCTGCATGTAGTAAATGTGTTGCACTATGGTTTGCAGCCGTATCTAAACGAGTTAAACCATCTACTTTAGCAGTAACTTCATCTGAAGTACTTAATCTTCCTTTTTCAAGCTTACCTATATGTAAAATAGCCTCACCAGATTTTTGAACATTTGTTACTTTAAATATAGTACCAGTAGATTCCAAAATTCCACTATCTGCAACTTGCCCACCAGATTCCGCATAAAAAGGACTTTTATCTAAAACAATTACAATATTACTATCTAAATTAGATACCGAATCTACTGATTTGCCATCTTCAAATATTTCTAATATTTTAGAGTTATCTATTAATGTAGAATAACCATTAAATAATGTTTTATGATTTGATTTAATAGTTTCATTATAATCTACTGAAAATTTGCTAGCTTTTTTAGATCTTGCCTTTTGTTCCTGCATAGCTATCTCAAAAGCCATCTGATCAACTTTTAAACCTTTTTCTCTAGCCATATCAGCTGTTAAATCTACTGGAAATCCATATGTATCATATAATTTAAAAGCTACATCTCCAGAGATAGTATCGCCATTTATATTTTGAATTTCATTATCAAAGATCTTAATTCCATTTTCAATTGTATTTATAAAAAGTTCTTCTTCTTTTTTTAAAGCTTCTTTAATTATTATTTTCTTATCAGCAAGCTCAGGATAAGCTTCTCCCATTTGAGATATTAGTTCATCAACTAACTTATAGAAAAAGACTTCTTTAGCTCCTAGTTTATTTCCATGTCTCACGGCTCTGCGAATAATACGACGAAGAACATATCCTCTACCTTCATTTGATGGCAATACTCCATCTGCTATTAAAAATGAACATGAGCGAATATGATCTGCTATTACTTTCAATGATGGTGAATCTAGATTTTCGCTTCCTATTATTTGAGCAGCTTTTCTTATAAGAGCCTGGAACAAATCAATTTCATAGTTACTATTAACATGTTGTAATACTGCAGCTATTCTTTCTAAACCCATACCAGTATCTACTGAAGGTTTTGGAAGATCTAATACAGATCCGTCTATTTGACGATTATATTGCATAAATACAATATTCCAGATTTCTATATATCTATCGCCATCTTCATCAGGTGCTCCTGGTAATCCACCTAGTATGTGTTCACCATGATCGTAAAATATCTCAGTACATGGTCCACAAGGCCCTGTATCTCCCATTTCCCAAAAATTATCGCTTGAGTCTATTCTTATAATTCTTTCTTTATCAAGTCCTATATGGTTATGCCATACATCAAAAGCTTCTTCATCTGTAGCATATATAGTCACCCATAGCTTCTCTTTTGGAAGAGAAATTTCTTCTGTAAGAAATTCCCATGCAAAACTTATAGCTTCTTTTTTAAAATAATCTCCAAAGCTAAAGTTTCCCAACATTTCAAAAAAAGTATGATGTCTTGCTGTATAACCAACATTATCTAAATCATTATGTTTACCACCAGCTCTTAAACATTTCTGGACAGTCACAGCCCTTGTATAATCTCTTTTTTCTATACCTAGAAAAACATCTTTAAACTGAACCATACCAGCATTAGTAAAAAGCAAGGTATCATCTCCAAATGGTATCAGAGATGAGCTAGGCTGATGTGAATGGCCTTTAGATTTAAAATAGCTTATAAACTTGCTTCTTAACTCTTTTGTACTAATCATAAAAAAATAACCCTTGAAATTACAAAAAATGTAATATTAAGTTCATCAAATTTTAGAAACCAATTATAAACTATTTTTTAATAGAAATTAAATATTACTTAATACTGTGTTTACAAGAAAATCCTATAGAGTTATTATTACCTCATTTATATAATTGTGACCTATAAAAATTAGGAAGATATATGAAGAAGAGAATATTAATTGGAACTGCGATTGTCGCATTAGTAATTGGTGCAGGATTTTATTATTATCATAGTAAATATACTGTACAGGCACCTGAAGATAAACCGCCAGTACAAGAAGAAACTACTGTTGTCCAAAAGCCTAAAGGATATTGTCTAATTAGATATAACGAATCTAAAGATAATGGAAAATCATGGGAAGAAGTTGTTGTTGAAAATGGTCAAACTCCTATTAGCACTGATGACTGTTGGGCTAAGTACGGTACATTACTAGATAAATTTGGTAGTTCTCCAGATGCTAATGGTCGCTTACATGGTGAAGAAGGCAATGATTTAATTAAATCTCCCGCAATGGATTTCTCTGATACACCAATCAATATAGAAGACGCTCATAAAAAAGATGCTGAATTAGCAAAAAAAGAAGCTAATAAAGCAACAGATGAAGATGATGAAACAGCAGATAGTGGAAGTTCTCTATTTGATCCTGATGAGTCAGATGCTGATGAGCTTTAATTATTAACTAATGCTACCTTTTGAGAATATTTCTTAAACATACTCTTATTATTTTCAAAGCTTGACTGTTTAATAAAGTTTTCACACTCGAGTAAATTACCTTCATATAAGAACCTTAAAGAATTACTACATTTTAAATCTCTAGGAAATTTATTAGACTTTACTTCATACCAAGCATTTAATCTCTTGATATCATTAGCCGCCACAATAAATAAATGTTTTTTTACTCTAGTGGCTGCAACATAAAAAAGTCTTCTTTCTTCCTCTAGAATAGATTCTGATATTTTATCTATATTGTCACCTAAGAATCCACCTTCTGTTACATCATATAGTACTACATAATTCCATTCTAAACCCTTTGCTCTATGAATAGACATAATTTGAATACTATTATCATTAAAGCTCTCTTTTTTAATAGATTTTTCATATAAGTCTTTTAGAATTATTAAAAATTCTTGTATGTTCACTTCTTTACTATTAGCAAAAGCTACTATTCCATCAATAATTTTTAGCTTTGATTGGCTTTTATATGTTTCAGAATGATTCTTTTGAATAACCTTTTTTAAGTCTAAAATCTCTAAAATACTGGCAATAGCTTTTTCAACGTTTTTCGTTTTTATTTTTTTTAATATTTGTTTCCAACTATCAGCAACTTTTATAATATTCTTCTTTTTATAAGGCTCTATAACGCTTGATAATAAACCCTCTAAAATCTGTGGTGCCATTATTAGGTTACTAGCTATTTCTTCTGCTATTCTCTGTTTTTGATCTTTCTTTAAATAAAGTGATGGATAATCAAGCATAGCTTTTATAAATTCTATTCTTTCATTTTCTTGATATTCTAAAAAGCCTTTACCATTATTGACTAGCATTAAATAGCCATAAATAGCTCTAAATAAATTTTCGTCGAAAACATTCTTATCTGCTACCACAGAGTAAGGTAGATCACTATATAAACAGCTAAGTTCAAAAATAGTTGTAGAGTTATATTTTCTTACTAGAACTACGATTTCTGAGGCTTGAACACCAGATTCTATTAATTTCTTTAACTTAGCTACCACTTTATCTGAATCATCTAAAATGCTAACATCCGTCACTTTTTTTAATTTCGGATAAGTAATACATAGATTTTTATGTCTACTTTTATTATTGGATATAATATTGTTTGCCATTAGCGAAACTAAATCGCCATATCTAAAAGTATAAGAAAGCTCAAAATACTTAACATTCTTGAAATCTTTCTGAAATCCTTCAAGCATATAATAAGGTGTTGAACCTCTCCATTGATATATCGTCTGATCAACATCTCCCACCGCCATTACTGTAGTTTCATTTCCTACTAGGCATTTTAATAAGTATTGCTGTGCTTCATTTATATCTTGATATTCATCTATTATTATATGAGAGTAAATTTGCTGAGCTTTCTTTACAAAAGAAATCTCCTTTTCAAAAATTTTACAAGTAATATATATCATATCATCATAAGTAATTACGCCTTTGCTTTCACATTCCTTATTAAATAAATCAAATACAGTATCTAAGATTTTTTTATCTTTAGCAGGTAGTGAACTGAGTTTTTTATTCTTTGATGAAATACTTGATTTTAAAACAGATATATAACCTTTAAACTCTTCTATTCTTTCATTATTTATTTCTTTAGTAATTTTATGCTCTTTATGAGCTTTTTTTAAAATTTGAATAAGGATATTATCTGTCTCATACTCCTTTAAGATAGATGTATATTTTACTTTACCCACTTTACTAAATGCTTGTAAAAATCCATTTCCTAAAGAGTGCATCGTCCTTACATTTACTCTTGACGCTATACTTTGCTCTAGAACTTTAAAAAGTCTATTTGCAAACTCTTCCTGTGCTGATTTGTTATACATCAGAACAAGTATTTTGCTTGGACTCACACCTTTAGAAATTAAAAACTGAATCCTTGCAATTAATGTTTGTGTTTTTCCACTTCCAGCAACTGCTGAGACTAATGCATGTTGATTTATATTATGATTAATTACCAGCTGCTGTTCTGCTGTATAATTCATAGATCAGATTCTGAGCTTTTTGCTCCTACTTCTTTTTTATTTTTAAATAGAAATGGTGTAACCACATACATAAGCGTTGTTACTATTTCTTTTAAAACATTTAATATAAATTTTGAAATTACAATTAAAGTTAAACCCATATATTTTATGTAATTAGCAAAATTAATACTTTTACGCTTATCTTTTATAAATTTAAAGGGGGATAAAACAAATATAGTAAATATAATCAATATTATATAAGTAAATACATTTCCTAATGCTTGTTCATACCAAACAGAAATTTTATAAATAAGAACTTGTACCGCTATCAGGACAATAATCAAACTAACAATGAAAAATATAACTTTTTTATTGAACATTCCTTTTTCTCCCATAAATCATTTATCAGATCCATAATACCATTATATCATTAATAATTATGTTATAATCTAGCCCAAATACAATACTTAAACTATAAAATTAATTATTACATGACAACAGAACAAAGACTTAATATTGTTACAGAAGCATTAGATGACTTAAAGGCACAAAATATTCAAACTATAAATGTTGAACATTTAACAGATATGATGGAAAACATAATTATCTGTACAGCAACCTCAACTACACACGCTAAATCCTTAGCTAAACATTTAGAAGCCGAGCTTAAAAAGAATAATATTTCTATTTTAGGTATAGAAGGTGAAGTAAAATCAGACTGGGTTCTTGTAGATACTGGTGACATAGTTGCTCATATTATGCTTGAAGAAACTAGAAACCTTTATGCTTTAGAAAAACTTTGGGATATCAAAAGAAAAGACTAAATGCAAGTTCAACTAACTTTAGAAGAATGGTCTAATGTAAAAGAATACGCCATAAATAATCTAGGGTTATCCTCAATTTCTAAAGCAGACTGTAATCTATCTAAATATATTCCTTACTATAATGCATGGATAGAAAAAGGTTATCATGCAGATCTTGACTACATGGTTAAACATGGATCAAAAAGATATACACCAAATGAATTAGTCCCTGGGACAAATAGTGTAATTGTTACTACTTTGAACTACATTAATAGACCAATATCTATAAAAAATGAAGTCAAAAAAATACGCCAAATTGATGATATAGCTAAAGTTTCTGTATATGCTCATGGTCGAGACTATCATAAAGTAATGAAAAAGAAATTACAGAATTTAGCTGAATATATATCGTCAATTTGTCCTGAACATAGTTTTAGAGTATTTACAGATAGCGCACCAGTATTAGAAAAACCCTTAGCTGAAAAAGCTGGCTTAGGATGGATGGGGAAAAACTCAATGCTCATGAATAAAGAACAAGGTTCTTTCTTTTTTATAGGAGTAATATATAGCAATTTAAATTTATCTAACCTTATAGATGAAGCAAAACATACAGATTTATGTGGCAAATGCCAAGCTTGTATAAAACTATGTCCGACTAACGCTATTATGCCAAATAAAATGATAGATTCTCGAAGATGTATTTCTTACCTAACTATTGAGAATAAAAATGCTATACCACTAGAGTTTAGAAAAGCTATTGGGACTAGAATATATGGTTGTGATGATTGCCAATTAGTTTGTCCATACAATAATGATGCTCCTATAACTAAAGAACCTGATTTTAAAGAAAGAGAGTTCCTTGTAGATAGACCATTACTAGAACTTTATAACTGGACAGAAAAAGATTTCTTAAAATACACAGAAGGATCTGCTATTAGAAGAATTGGTCATAGAGCATGGATTAGAAATATAACTATAGCTATAGGTAACTCTCCAAGAACTAAAGAAAACATCCTAGCTTTAGAAAAAAAGAAACTTGATTTTGCTAAAGATGAATTAATACTTGAGCATATAAATTGGGCAATAGCTCAACAACTACTAGATTAATATATTATTATATTTACATATTTGTTAGAATGAATTTCAGTGATTTAAATAAAATCTCAATAAAAGGAGAATACGTAATGAAATTTAAAAAAACTTTGATTTTAGCACCTTTAGCAATAATAGCTCTTTCAAGTAGTGCTTTTGCTGATGACACAAGTGATATGAGTTATTCTGTTGGATACTCTATGGGTAAAAATTTACAAGGTCAATTACAAGATAGTAATATCTCTATTGATAACAAAGAAATTGTATCTGGTCTTACAGATGGGATTAAAGGTCAAGATGCAAAACTTTCTCAAGATGATATGAGAAAAGCTATGATTGACTTACAAAACCAAGCTATGGCTGCTGCAAATAAAGCACAAGCTAAATAAAGAATAGGAGAAAACTTATTATGAATAAGAAAAAACTTTTAATAGCTCTTACAACTGCTAGCTTAGCTATCAGCCTTACAGCTTGTAAAGGTGAAAATAATAGTCCCTCTGATGAGCCTACAGCTCCTGCCTCAGAAGTAACTACAAACAACACTACAACAAATAATAATAGCAATGCTAGCTATACTATAGGTTATGGTATTGGTAGTAATATGGCTAATGATCCTAACCTTGATGGTATTGATATTAATAATGATAAAGTTATACAAGGTTTCAGTGATGCATTAACTAATGCAAAACCTGCCGTATCAGAAGAAGCTATAGCTAGCAATTTAAAACAGTTAAGAGAAACAGTAACTGAAAAAATGAATGCTCAAAGCGTATCAAGTTTCTTAGAGAATAGAGATAGTATAGTTAGTTCTGATCTAACTCCAAAAACTGATAATAAAGGAGCTAAAATAGCTGTTTATGAATTCTTCGATTATCAATGTATGTATTGTGCTAAAGTTTATCCTGAACTTGAAAAACTTATGGATAAAAATCCAAATGTAGAATTTGTGTTTGTAGAATTCCCAATCTTTGGAGAAAGATCTCCAGCATCTGAGTACGCTGCTGAAGTTGGTTCTGCTATCTATAAACTTTATGGTGGTGCTACTTATGTTAAGTATCATGATGGAATATTTGCTACGGGTGAAGATGAAGGAAAATTAAAAGATTCTACAATCGATAAAGTAGCAAAAGATTCTGGTGCAGATATCGCAAAAGTAAAAGCAACTATTAAATCAGCAAAAATTGCAGAGCACTTAAAAGATGTATTAACTATAGGTAGCCAAAATTTAGGAATCCAAGGTACTCCTTACCTTGTAGTAGCTCCTATTGATAATGCTAATGAGTCTAATACGACTGTTATAGCTGGGTATACAAGTGCTGATAATATTCAACGTGCTATTGATGATGCATCATCTGGAGCTCAAGCTCAAACAGAGACGACTTATGATAATAGCTCAGCTAAAGACGAATCAGCAGCTCCTATAACTCAAGCTGATAATTCTGCTACTACAACTTCTGTTGCTAATGCTAATGAGTCTTCTGAAGCAACTTCAACTAATGCAGCATTAACAGATGCCGTATCAGCAGAACAAACTTCTAATAGTGGCTCATCTGTACAAGCTTAATTTCTCTACTTTTTCTTTTAGTCTAATTATATAAAATTCTGTTTGTTATTATATAACTCTGTTAATATTAATAGCCTATTTATATCTAAAATTTCTATTATTAATGACCATACGAAAAGGTAGTAAACTTTTAATCTTTGTCGCTGTTTTTTTTGCAGCTTTACCTCCATTTGCAACAGATACTTATATCCCAGCATTTGGAAAAATAGGTGAATATTTTAATATTCAACCAAGTATGGTAGCCACATCTGTATCAACATATTTCTTAGGATTCGCTCTAGGTATGCTTTTTTGGGGGGCTTTATCAGACCGTGTGGGACGAAAAAAAACTTTAATACTAGGTATGTTTTTATATATGTTAAGCTCTATTCTTTGCTCATTAAGTAGTACTTATGAAATGCTTCTTTATATGAGGTTTATTCAAGGGCTTGGCGACTCATCTGGGGCTATTGTAGCAATGGCAATAGTACGAGACTGTTATAGAGGTAAAAAATTAATTACAACCATGGCTACTCTAACTATGGTTTTTATGCTTGCACCTATAGTTTCACCAATGATAGGAAGTTTTATTATATACTCTACAGGTAAGTGGCAAGATATATTCCATTTTTTAACAATATATGGAATATTCTTATTTGGTTTATCATTCTTCTTACCAGAAACATTAAAAGAACATAAAAAAACATCTAGTTTACTCCATAATCTTAGAATTTATTTTAAACATATTAAAAACATTCCTTTCGTATTATGCTCTGTAGTTGCTGGTCTAAGTTTTAGTGCCCTTTTTAGTTTTATTAGTTCATCTTCAGTATTAATTATTGATTATTTTAAGCTTGGATACTTTATGTACTGTATCTTATTTGCTTTAAATATAGTTGGCATTATTTTTGTAAATTATTATATTAAAAAGAAAATAACTTTATATAATCAATATAAATTTATTTTTGTAGGTTATGGAATAGCTATTATTTCTTTAATCATTAACCTTATAATAGCTCAGCACTATAAAAATATTTATTTATTTGTCTTAATAAATACTATAGCTACTTCAGGATTTTCATTGATAAATGTAATTTCCACATCTAAAGCTTTAAATCAGCTTAAAGAAGGTTATGGCTCAGGAAATGCTGTTAGTAGTTTAATTAAGTTTTCTTTAGCTGGGTTTGCGAGCTTTATGATAAGTAGTTATACAAGCTCAAAACTAATGACAGAAGTCCCTACTCAACAGATTATATTCATATTAATAGCCTTAATTATATTTCTTATAGTTAAAAGAAAATTAAGATAAAAATTTATTTAAAAATTTTTCTTGGCATATGACAATAAGGCAAAGTTCCTTTTTTATTGTAATAATCCAAATGATAATCCTCAGCAACATAATAAGGTTTTACTTCTCTAATATTAGTAGCAACTTTATAACCCATATTAGTTAAATCTTGTTTAACTTTTTCAGCAATGCCCTTCTGCTCATCATTATAGTAAAATATTTCTGATTTATATTGTTCTCCAATATCAGGCCCCTGTCCATTAGTTTGCTCAAAATCATGTATTTCAAAGAAGTATTTTAAAATTTTTTCTAGAGATGATTTATTCTTATCAAAAATAACTCTCACTACTTCTAAATATCCTGTATCACCATTACAGACTTTTTTATAATCTGGATACGGTTCATCTCCTCCACAATAACCAGACTCCGCCAAAAGAACGCCATCTAATTTTTTTAGATAATATTCAACTCCCCAAAAGCACCCTGCTGCTACTAATATTTCTTCTGTTTCATCAAAGTTCTCAAAAGGCACAAAATCAACAGAAGCAGAATTTACACAGTAGCGTGTACTTAATTTAGTATAACCTTCACCATGAAAAATATGTCCTAAATGTCCATCACAACCATTACATAAAATTTCAGTTCTACGGCCATCAGCATCTGGTAATTCCTTAACATTATTAGCTATATGCTCATCATAACTTGGCCAGCCGCATGTGGAAGTAAATTTGCTACTTGCTTTGAACAATGGTAAACCACAATTTCTACAAAGATATGTTCCCTCAAGATCTGTATCATTATATCTACCTGTAAAAGGCTTTTCTGTTGCCTTATTAATTATTACTTCATACTCAAATGGGGTTAAACTTCTTGTCTTTAACATCTCTTATCTCTCAAAAGTTATATACTTTAGAACAGTCTACTATTAGTAAAATAAATTTACCAAATCATTTTATATAGATTTTTAAAGATTTAATTTATTAGCTAATAATATCTTTATCTGCGACTGCTAAATGTAAATAATGAAGATGTTTGTCATATTGGTTAATAACATCTGCTATAACCTGCTCTTTTGAATAACCCATAATGTCGTAATATTGTCCACCATGACTAAGAAATACTTCAACTCTATTATATTCACTTTCATCTTTTGACTGATATATTCTAAGCATTACTGTATAGATAAAATCATCCGTTTTTTCATTAAATATTGTTAAACTAATAGTCTCTTCTTCTACAAAAACTTCTGTATTTAAACCTGCTTGTTTCATTTTATCAGAAACTTCATATATAGCTTCGTTAACTACATTATGTAAAAATACTTCAGCTTCTTCTCTAGAAGGTTTGTCAATTATAGCTTTTAACCTATCTTGCCAAGAAGTATTTGCCTTAACATATTGCACTACAGTTGAGTGTGTTTCTATACTTCTAATTCTTAAATAATCCAATCTTAAACTCTTTATTAAAGATATACACATTAAAAAAAGTATAAACAATAAAGGAAAAGCACTAATAATAGTAGCCGATTGTAATGCATCTAACCCACCTGTTAAGAGTAGTGAAATTGCCAGTAGTCCAGTTAAAATTGACCATGCAATACGATGAAATACTATTGACTCTTTAGCATTTCCTGTTGCTAAAATATCTATAACTAAAGAACCACTATCCGCAGAAGTAACAAAAAAAGTAACCACTAAAAGAACTGCTAATATAGATGCAAAAGTAGAAAAAGGGAAAAATCTTAAAAACTCGAATAGTGCAACTGGCACATTATTTTGTGCAGCACTTACTAAACTTTCTCCAGAACTACTCATAGCTATATCTATAGATGAATTTCCAAAAACAGTCATCCATAAAAAAGTAAAGCCGGCAGGGATAAACAACACTCCAACTACAAACTCTCTTATAGATCTGCCTCTTGAAACTTTAGCAATAAACATCCCTACAAATGGTGACCATGCTATCCACCATCCCCAGTAAAATAATGTCCAGCTTTTTAACCACCCTTGACTATCTTTATTATACGCATATAAATTAAAAGTCTTATCAACTATAGTGCTTATGTAGTAACCTATATTTTGAAAATAATCTTTTACAAGATCCGTAGTATGACCAAAAAATAAGATAAACCCTAATAATATAAGAGCTAATACTATATTTACATTACTTAGAATTTTAATACCCTTATCTAATCCAAGACCAACAGAAATAGTAGCTAATGCAACTATAAATATAATATAAACAATTTGCATCTGAGTTGTATCTGGAGCTCCTATTAAAAAGCTTATTCCAGCACTAACCTGCATAGCACCAAAGCCTAATGACGTTGCAACCCCAAACAATGTACCTAATATAGCAAATACATCTACTGCATGACCTATTGGACCATAAATATGTTTTCCTAATATTGGATATAATATAGAACGAGGTAATAATGGAAGATCATGACGATAAGCAAAATATGCTAAAGATAATCCAACTACTGCATATACAGACCAAGCCTCAACTCCCCAATGGAAAAAAGTAATATCCATAGCTTCTTTTGCAGCTTGAAATTTATCACTAGTAGCATCTGGTGGAGCTAAAAAATGCTGTAATGGTTCGGCAACTCCATAAAACATCAAGCCTATTCCCATACCCGCTGCGAATAACATCGCAAACCAAGATAAGCTGCTATATTCAGGAAGTTCATGCTCTTGACCTAATTTAATATCTCCAAATCTACTAAACATTAAAAAAACACATAAGCAGACAAATATACTCATTGCTAATATGTATAACCAACCAAATTTCTCTAAGATTACGTTTTGTATTAATTCCATATACTTTGAAAATACAGTTGGACAAAGTATACCCAATAAAGAAAATATTATTGCTAAAACAATTGCTGGATAAAATACTGGCGCATAAGCACCTTTATTACGTTCCATATGTAAATTATTATTTTTATATAAATATTTAGTTTAGAACTAAAGTAACATAATAAAAATTAACTTGCAAAAATAAAAAATTAAGAGATATAAAGAGATTTATTTGTTAATTGACGTGGCTTTGCATTAGGATTTTCTATAAATGTAAATTTACTCATTTTATCCAAAGTCACATTCTTTAAACAATTATTTATATTCTCTTTATAACTATTTTTATCACAATATTCATTTGTAAATGTATATAGCTTCTTTATTCCTAAATCATTTTGCTTCGGCTCAATAAAGCTATATGCTGAATAATCTTTTATCGTCCATTTTCCATTATTTTCAGCTAATGTGAAACTCTTAAAACCCGGAGCATTTGTTATTACTGTTGTAAGAGAAGTTGTTGTATATTCACCAATATTAGTATTTTCATCAATAGGTAAAATTCTAACTTCATCAACGTGCGTATGACCATTGACTATACCTATCACAGTATTCTTATATTCCTTAATAATTTTTATAAACTCTTCTGTGTATTCTTTTGTCCATAGATTTTTATTATCATAAGAATCATTGCCTACCGGTATATGTGTTGCTATTAGCACACTATTGCCTTTATCTTTTGCTTTTTTTAATTGATTAGATAAAAACTCTAGCTCTTCTTTTGACTTTTTTTCACCACCTGTTCCATCATACTTTCTAGAAAATAAAACACTATTAAGATTTATAAGCTCTAACTTATCATCTAACATGGCTATATAGTATCCATCTATTGTATTTTCAGCCAACAAGCAAGGTTTTGGAACATCTGAAAAACAGTAATTAGTATGTGATATAAACCCGTCAAAATTATTATTTTTAGAAATTGTATATGGAGATAATCCTCTTATATTAAAATTTCCATAGTGAATAATATTGTCATTATTACCAAAAGTATAAAGAACTGGAATATTCGAAAATTTTTCATCAAATGATCTATAAATATATAATTCATTATCAACTACTGTTTCAATAGGATTATTTTCTCCTGGAGTTGGATGTTTAACCATGTCTCCAAGCATTAATATACTATTTGGCTTGGGAATTGATTTACCTAAGTCATTTGTTATTAAATTTATCATTTTATCAAATGTGTTCTTATCCAACTCATTTTCACGATTAAACTTAGCTGGATCTATAACCATTGGAGTTTTTTTATTTATATCTAAATGAATATCTGTAATAACTAAAAAGTTATATTCTTTATCAGATGCATAGCCAAATGTAATAATATTCAACAATATCGCTATGATTAATATTTTTTTCATTAGTTTATAACTACAAAATAAATTTATCGTTTCATTATATAGAATTTTTGAATTATTTTTATACTTTATAAATATCTGAGTTGTTATTAACAAAGTTGTTATTTTCAACAATAATTGATAAATTCAAAGTAACAATATCTAGTTTTGAGGTAACAAATATGAGCGATTGTAAAAAACATCATGGAAATCATGAACATACACATAAAGATGGATGTGGACATACTAAGGTAAAACATAATGACCATTATGATTATTTACATAATGGCTGCTTGCATCATGAACATAATGGACACTATGATGAACATAAAATAGATGTATCAGCAAAAAATCCAAATGAATGTAAGCCATTTAAAGATGAGTATTGTGAAGAGCATAAACATGGACCAGACTGTGGACATGAGACAGTTCCTCATGGTGATCATGTCGACTATATAGTAGATGGAAGATTACATCACCCTCATGGTGACCATTGTGATGATCATGGCCCTATAGAAATAGTTAAAAATAAAAAATAATCTTTTCTCCTATTTCCTTACATAAAAAACATCCAGATACCCATTACTATCATCATTATATTTTCAGTTAACGATAGAAATCCCAAGGGTACATTACTATTTCCACCTACGCATGCACATTTTAAATCACGCTTTTTAATATATACGGCATCATATACAGATACAGCTCCAATTGAGCCAATAATTATAGCTATGACTGCTACTAATGGAGTCAAGATTGTTGCAATTATACCAATACCCACAAAAGCTTCAGCAAAAGGATAAACATAAGCATAACGTAACCATTTTCTAGCCAATAAATCATAAGTTATAAATTGATTTAAAAACCTCTCAATATCTTGAAGTTTTAACATTGCTAAAATAGAGATACTAAAGCCCATAAACATTTTTATAACAAATATAAATGTTTCAGATAATACATAACTAATTGCTAAAGACATTAGAAATGCAATAGCAAAAACCGCTATAACTGGTACATAAGTCTTTTCTTTCTTAGGTTTAGCCACTCCAAAAAATTCTTGCAAATCATCATAGCCACCTATCCTTTTACCATCTATAAAAGTTTGTGGTGTAGTTTTTACCTTATATTTTTCTTTAAAAGAGTCTGTCTCTTCTCTAGTTTTTAGATGAATATCTTCAACTTGATAACCTTTACGCTTTAGAATATCTTTTGCTTTTATTCCATAAGGACAAATATGTTTATCTGTAACCATGCGATAAAGAGTCGCTTTTTTTATTTTATTAATATTAGTCATATAGCTCTCCTTTTTTATTTAAAATTTTACAAATCTCTTTAGCAACCTTACTCGGTAAAATCCCAATATAACCCCCAAGCTTTTTAGCTAATTTATCTCCAACTAAGCCATGTACATACACAGCTAATCTACTCGCGGATAAAGTATCTAAACCTTGGGCTAAAAATGAACCAATAATTCCAGATAATACATCTCCTTGTCCTGCTACTGCCATTCCTTGATTACCTGTTTGATTTATATATATTTCATTATCTTTACAAATCAGGCTACCAGCCCCTTTTAGTATTACCGTTGCATTATATTCCCTAGCTAGTTTCCTTATAGCTTCAAATCTATCATTTTGAACTTCTTGAGTACTACAATTAAGCAATCTTGCTGCCTCTGTAGGATGTGGAGTTATTATTTTATTTTCTAAATAGATAAATTTTTCTTTAAGCCCAACATTACTAGCAATTATATTAAGTGCATCAGCATCAAAAATGGTTGGCTGATTTAGATTCTCAATTAATATTTTTAAAATCTTTTGAGATTCTTCACAAGTTCCAAATCCTACTCCCACGACTAAAGCTGAAAAAGTATTTATATTTTTTGGAGGATTTTCTAGTAATTTAGTCATAAGCTCTGGTATAGACATATCGGGGCGGAAACTTTTGTCTAGAGAAATTAGAGAGACCTTTCCACAACCACTATATAAAGCACTTGTACCAGCCAGTTGTAATGCTCCATTCATTCCGACATTACCACCAATTATTGCTAAATTACCATAAGTGCCTTTATTGGTATTTTTCTTCTTTCTAAGAATATTATCTAAGTTTATATCTTCTATAATATTCCAGATAACTTTATATGGAGCTTTCGACAACTTTATATCTTTATTACTAATTAATTTAGCAACAGTAACTTTGCCTGCATAATCTAAACCATCAGCAGTATTTAATCCTTGCTTATCAGCTAAAAAAGTAATCGTATCATTAGCTTGTATTGCCTCACCATAGACTTTAGCATTAAAAGCCCCTAAACCACTTGGTACATCTATAGCTAAAATATATTTGGCAGTTTTATTTATAGTCTTTACCAACCCTAAAACTTCACCTTGTAAATCTCTATCTAGTCCAATACCAAATATCCCATCAATAACAGCATCATAATCATAGATATTAGGTAATTCTTTTAATGTATTTTTGAGCTTGGAAAACTTTTTATAATAGTTTTGATTATCTTTATTACCTTTTGAAAATATTCTATAGACATCAACATCATAATTTTCATTATGAAGCTTTATAGCTGCTGCAATTCCATCACTACCATTATTGCCACCCCCAACTATAAAAAGTAGTTTTGAGTTTTTAGGAAATTTTTTTACGATAAACTTTGTTATCTTTGATGATGCATAATCTATAAGGTTGATATCTTTAGAAATTGCATATTCTTCTATTTCTCGATTTTGTTTTTCTGTAAGAAAATACATAAAACTATAAAACTTAGACTGCTATAGATCTATAATAAAATAAATTTCTAAGCTTTTATATAAAGTCTTGGCAGATAAAAAATTAAGATAGAAACTTACCTGTTTCTAGAAAAGAAACTATCTTATTTAAAGTATCCGTATCATGATGAATTTTCGCATGGCTTTTATTTAAGATAACTCTATCATCACTATTTATAGCAAAAACCGACTCCACATCAACCAAACCATCATGATCTTTGCTTAAATACAGTCTAGCTAACAGATTAAATTTTGAATGCTTATTACCGGCTATCAATCCTACAGGAAACTTAGCAGCTACACTATTACAAATATCTAGATACTTATCAGTCACCTTAAGCTCTTTATTTGGTTTTAATATTCTAGAATAAAAAGGAATTCTATCTCCAAAGTCAGCTATCTTTGAACCTTTAAATGGTGTAGCTATAAATATACATTTATCAACATTTTCAAGTTGTAACTTATGTATAGTTTTACAAACTATTATGCCACCCATACTATGAGCTATAAATGTAATAGATTTTGTCTTAGGAAGATCTTGTATAATCTGGCAAAGCTTAGTAACTGCTTTCTCCATACTTACAAAAGTAGTTGGTAGGTCTATAGATATAATATAGTCATAATGTTGTTTAAAAAAACTTTCAATAGTACGCATATCTTTACTATTTTTAATAAATCCGTGCACTAGAACGATAACTTTTTCTTCTTTCATTTATTTAAATATTAAACCCATAGCCTTTACTATCTTTAGCAAGAATAATATTGGGCTCATCAAAAGTTACAAAATTACTATAATAATCTTTATTAACCCAATCTAAAACATCAAGATCTGCCATACTAATACCCTCTGCTAAAGCAAAACTCGCTGCAGCAACTATTCCTAAAGGTGATTCCATCATACAACCGATCATGCATGGGATATTATGTTCATTTGCTACTTTCTTAATTTTTCTAGCCTCTAAAATCCCACCTGTTTTAGCTAATTTAATATTTAGCATATTACAAGCCCTTTCCTCTATTAGCCTTATAGCATCAGCCTCACTAAAAACAGACTCATCTGCAAGAATAGGAATATTACTAAATTCTGTAATATTTTTCATAGCTTTATAATTATGATATTTAACTGGCTGCTCTACTAACTCAACATTTATACTATATTTATTTAATTCTTCTATAAATTGCCTAGATTGTTTTTCTGTCCAACCTTGATTTGCATCGAATCTAAATTTTATTTGTTTAGAAAACTCGCTATCTAAAAATCTTAACAACTCAATATCTCTATTAAAATCAGCGCCAACTTTTACCTTTATAGTAGAAAATCCTTTTTCTACTCCATTTGTAATGTTTTCTATAGTTTCTGAGACAGTGCCACAACTTATTGATACATCCGTTTCTAAAATATTATTACTTCCACCTAAGAGTTTTAGTACAGATATGCCCTTCTGCTTAGCTAATAAATCGTGATATGCTAAATCAATAGCCATTTTTGCACCAGTATTAAACATAGCTCTTGAAAAAGCTTTCCCTAAAACAGCCTCATAATCTTCTAAGTTTGTATTTAGAATAACTGGAGAAAACAACTCTGAAATAATAAACTGCATACCATGAAGAGTATCTCCAGTAATAGCTACTGTAGCAGGTGCCGCACCATAACCAATCATTCCATCATCTAAAGTAAGCTTAACTAATATAGTATCTATAACATTTGTACTTCTAACAGCTGTTACAAAAGTTCTATTTAATGGAATACTTATTATTGAGCAATTAATATCTATTATTTTTTTCATAATTAAAATCCTGATAGTATTTTAGCAACTACTAAACCACCTTCTGTCCCTATTGCAAAACCTAGTAATGACATTATTATAGCTATTGATATGAGGTTTTTCGCATAAGCACTAGCTAATATTGTTGATCCACCAATACCTCCTATATTTGCTAAAGAAGCTATTGAACATATTGATAAATTTAATCTAAATATCTTAGCTAAGATTAACATAAGTATCCCATGTACTGCTAATACTATGAAACCACATACTATATAAGTTGGAGCATCACTAAACCCTTTAAAACTAGATCCTGAAGCTATTAAGGCTATTAAAGAATATAAAAACATATTTGCTAATATATCATCTCCCTTAATCTTAGCTAATGGAGTCATAGCCATTATAAAACCAAATACTGTAACTATTAATATTCCCCATGTTGATGTAGAGATTAATGTTGTCTCTGGTAAATAATCTGCTAATTTATAAGATATACAACTAGCTGTAAATGCTACACCAATTAATATAAACATGCCTGCAAAATTAATGTGGTTTTCTTTTTCTTTAAAGTTTATTGAATTTACATGATCCTCAATATCAGAAGCCTTTACCCACTTATCAAAAACCTTAGATCTAGAAATCAATGCGAATAAGAAAGCAAACCATACTGTATAGCTTATAGAGTCTGTTAAAAGTATATAACTCATTTGTGTATCTGGAGTATTTAAAGCCTGCTTAACTGCAACCATATTGCCCATACCACCCATCCAGCTTCCTGATAATGCAGCAAATCCTTTCCATGCATCTAGTGCTATATACTTACCAACTAGTATATACATTACTATAAAGCCAATAATTATAGTTAATGAAGCTCCAAAGAATGCTATAAGCAATTTCCTACCAAGTTTAACTACTATTCTAATATCACAATTAATTAACATCAAAAATAACATTACAGGTAATATAGTATGCTGTAAACTTGATTTTGTTTGCTGTATTTCTGTAGATGTTGTATCCCACAATCCACATATAGATAAAATTACGATAATAAAATAAATTAATACTATTGCCGGTACATATTCAAAAAATCTACGCTTTGATTTCGCTGCTACATAAACAATAATACTAGAAATTAATAAAAGTGATGATATGTAACCTAAAGATGAACTTATCATATTGATTTTAATCTTCTGACAAAGAAATAATTATAATATAAAAAGATCAGATTATGTAATTGTTAAAAGCAATTGATGATTTAGAGAACTGAACTTTTTAGTAGCTTTTCTATAGTTGGTATTAACTCTCCTGGAGTTTTTTGTGGTGCAAATCTTTCTATCTGATTACCATCTCTACTTACTAAAAATTTAGTAAAATTCCACTTTATTTTTTCTGTACCTAAAATACCTTTAGCATTTTCTTTTAGGAATTTATAAATTGGTTCTACATCTTTTCCATTTACATTAGTTTTCTTCATAATTGGAAAAGTGACATTATAAGTAGTCGAGCAGAAGTTTTTTATTTCCTCATCAGACCCTGGCTCTTGCCCACCAAAAGAGTTACAAGGAAAACCTATTATCTCTAAGTCTTCATACTTTTGATACAGATCTTGTAAGCCTTCATACTGTTTAGTAAATCCACATTTACTAGCTACATTTACTATCAATAAAACCTTACCTTTAGGTAGTTCAAATGCTGATCCATCATTAGCTGTTAATTTAAAATCATAAATACTCATAAACTCTTCTCTATTTAAGACTTCTTTATTTTTGTAATTGTTTTGAATTACTTATTATTATATCAAAAATTTCATTAATCATATCTGGAGAAACTTTATTCTCTTCGGCTAGCTTTGTGTGAGCTTTTTTTAACTTTGCTTCCCTTTCAGGCACATATATAGGTAAATCATGCTGCTTCTTATAATCCCCAACTTTAATAGAAACATTATTTCTTTCAGCAATTAGCTTTATTATCTGACTATCAATATTATTTATTTGATCTCTATATGTATCTAAATTATCTGCATTAACTGCGGTCATAGAGAATGTTAATAATGATAATAATGTGATTTTTTTAGTTTTTATATTCATATATTTCCTAATAGCCTTTGTATTTAATAGTATTTTCTAATAACTCAAATATACATCTAGAAGATTTTGGTAATATCATAATGTCTCTTTCTTGCTACTACTTAGCTTTAAGATTAAAATCATACTAATACATAGTATAGTTACTTAAATGAAAAATAAAGATATTACACAGCCTGAGGAAAATATTTCAATACTTAAGCCAAAGATGTGGAAACTATTTAACTGGATGATATTTTGTTCTTTTATTATAGTATTCTTAGCTTATATAAATGCTATTTCTTTTATTATAGGTGTTATTTTTATAATATTTGTAGCTCTATTTATTAAATTAGTTTTAGTTAATAAACTTCCTCCAATTGATTTCAAAATATATCTAATTGTATTTGTCATTATGCTTATAGTTTGCGAATATAATCATTTACAAGTTGTTTACTATAAAACCTTCAAAATAGGTCGTCTTGATTATGATTCAATAATGGTAGATCCAGGTATTTTCGTAGCAGCACTTTCAAATATTGTATTTACTACTAAGACACAAGTTGCTCCAGATCTTTTCTTTAGAGAGGATTTCATACAATGGGTTGCTACAAAACTTAATAAATCCCCAGAAAAAGCATTGTTAACTATTCATGCAACTTTTTTTATGATTATTGGTTATTTAGTACCACTAATTATAAATATTTTTTACTCGATGTTATGTGGGGTTATAGCTGTTAGGGTAAAACAGTTTATTAGAAGAAATTAATCTAAATAATGACTACCAATACTACTCTCTCTTTTTAGAGCACTTTCAACTGTTAATTTTGCAATTGATACAAGTTTAAATAAGAAATTTAGCTTACTATCAAAACTAGTTACTGAAATATTTTTTTCTACCTTGTTATATATAGCATTTATTTCTTCCTGTGCTTCTAAAAGCTTTGCTTTTTTTCTAACCAAACCAACTTTATCCCACATAATTTGTTTTATTTCTTGCACATATTTAGAGATGTCAAAATTCATATTACAAAGCATTATCTCTTCATTTATATCAGAACTAGAATCATCTGAAGATAATGGTTTATCTATAATATCTTTAGAAGCTGCTAAAGCATAAACAATACATTCTAATAATGAATTACTAGCTAATCTATTAGCCCCATGCAATCCAGTGTATGAACACTCTCCTATAGCATATAATCCCTCTATAGCTGTTTGTGATTTGCCATTCACTTCTATTCCACCACAACTATAATGTGCTGCTGGTGCGATAGGAATTCTATCTTTTACAGGATTTATATTATTTTCTAATAATCTTTGATAAATAAATGGAAACCTATCTTCCCATTCAGTTTTATTCATATGTGTAGCATTTAAATAAATAGTATGACCTTTTTGCATATTTACATAAATCTGTCTAGCCACGATATCTCTTGGCGCTAAATCTTCTAACTTATGTATAGATTGCATGATTCTATAACCACTTTCTAATTCTAGCTTAGCGCCATTACCTCTGATTGCTTCAGATATTAAAAGTGGCTCACCATGCTTATCAAAGAAACATGTAGGATGAAACTGAGTAAACTCTAAATTCTTTAACTTACAACCAGCATCATGAGCCATTATCATCCCAGAGCCTATAAAAGCATAAGCATTAGTTGAATATTTATAAATTCCTGATGCTCCACCAGTAGCTAAAACTATATTTTTTGAAAATATTTTTAGTATAGCATTTCCATTATAAGCATAGATCCCAGCACACTTGTTGTCTTTTTTAAAAATTCTAAATGCAGAAGATTGTTTATAAACAGTAAGTTTCTCATGACCAACTATTTTTTCAAGGAGAGTTGTTTGTATAGCTTTTCCAGTATAGTCTTTTATATGTAGAACCCTACCTAGTGAATGCCCACCTTCTAAATGAAGGCTATACTTACCTTCCTCTCTATCGAAAACAACACCTTTTTTTTCTAACCACTTAATAGCCTTAAATGAGTTTCCTACTACATACTTCACACTATCAAGTTCTGCTGCATTTCCACTAGCAACCATAGTATCTTTAGTATGAAGATCTATAGAGTCTTTTTCTGAAACAACTGCAGCTATGCCACCTTGAGCATAAAAACTAGCTGATATTCCTATATCTTTATCACATAATAAAGCAACATCAAAACCTTGAGATAATAATTCTGTTGCTGTCGCTACTCCAGCCAATCCACTACCAACGATTACTACATCGTGTTTTTTTGTGATCATGATTAAAGTTCTATCTGCATAGAAAGATCTATTGCTTTTATATTTTTAGTAATAGCTCCTACTGAAATAAAATCAACCCCAGTTTTTGCTATATCAACAATAGTTTCTTCATCAACATTACCAGAAACTTCTAATAACACATTATTTTTAGCTAACTCAACGGCTTCTTCAATATTTTTTAAAGAAAAATTATCTAACATAACTATATCAGCTTTTGTAGCTATAGCTTGATCTAGCTCCTCAAAATTAGTTACTTCAACTTCAACCATTTTAGATTCATTCAACTTACGAGCTTTAGCTATAGCCTTTTCTATTCCTCCAGCAGATCTAATATGATTCTCTTTTATTAGATATGCATCAAAAAGACCAATTCTATGGTTATATCCTCCACCACATCTAACTGCATATTTCTGAGCCATACGGAATCCAGGAATAGTTTTTCTAGTATCTAAAAGTTTAGTTTTATAATTACTAATTAAGCTTTGTAATATAAAAGTTTCCGTAGCTGTTGCTGAAAGCATTTGTAAAAAATTTAAAGCACTTCTTTCAGCAGTTAATATACTTCTAGCATTTCCAGATAATTCAAAAATCTTACTGCCTGCAGCCACTTTACTACCATCTTTAAAATGCCAGTGTATTTTAATATTTGAATCAACTTGCTTTAAAACTTCATTTACAAAATCTTGTCCACAAAGAATCATATCACTTCTAGTTATACAAAAAGCTGAAGTATCTATATCTTCGACTAACTCCGCTGTAATGTCTCCACTGCCAATATCTTCTCTTAAAGCTATTTCTACACTTTCTTTTATGATGTTTACTGATACTTTTTCAACTTGGTTTTTATTAAGAATATTTTGAGACATTTCTATACCTCACTAAAGAATTAAAAATTGACCATTCTATCTAAAGGAATTAGAGCCTTTTGACGAATATCTTCATTTACAAAAATTTCATTTTTTTGATCTATTAGGCAAGCTTTTAAGTTTCTTAATTGATTTAATTTCATCCATGGACATTTAGCACAAGACTGACAAGTTGCTCCTCGTCCTGCTGTTGGTGCAGGAATAAACTCTTTTTTTGGTGATAGTTGTTTCATCTTATAAAATACACCAGTATCTGTAGCCACGATAAATCTATCATTTTCTAACTCTTGACTAGCTTTTATTAACTGTGCCGTAGAACCAACCACATCAGCTCTTTTTACAACCTCAGCTGGAGATTCTGGATGCACTAATACGGCTGCTTCTGGATAGTCTAATATAAGATTGTCTAATGCTTGTGCTTTAAACTCTTCATGAACAATACAACTGCCATCATAAAGAACCATATCCGCTCCAGTCTGCTCTTGTATCCAACCACCAAGATACTTATCAGGTCCCCAAAGAATTTTCTTTCCTTGTTTATGCAAATGTCCACATATTTCTAAAACATTAGAAGATGTAACAGTCCAATCTGCTAAAGCCTTTATATCAGCTGATGTATTTACATAAACCACAACGATTCTATCAGGGTATTTATCAATAAATTCTTTAAACTTCCCATTACTACAGCTTAGATCTAAAGAGCATTCAGCCTGTAGCATTGGCATAATCACTTTTTTATTAGGGCTTAAGATTTTAGCTGACTCACCCATAAATCTCACCCCTGCCACAACTAAAGTATTACTAGGGCTTTCTAAACCAAACTTAGCCATTGCTAATGAATCACCAACAAAACCACCTGTTTCTTCAGCAAGTTTTTGAATTTCTGCATCTACATAATAATGAGCTACTAAAGTAGCATTATTTTTTTTCAATAAATCTTTAATTTCTTGAATATATAAACTTTTATCTTCTTCGTTTATTAATTCATTTTTTAAGCTTTTTCTAGCTTCTTCTATTTTGCTTAAAATTAAATCTTGATTTAGCATTTAGCTCACCTTTATGATGTTTTATTAAGATTTTATACTTTGTATAAAATACTTAGTTAAACTATCTAAAGCTTCTTCGAAATTATCATTTATTATTTTCTGATTATATTCATCAGCATGTGAAATTTCATTTTCAGCTTGTTCCATACGATGTTTTATAACATCTTCAGAATCTGTATTTCTTTTAACTAGTCTACTTTTTAACTCTTCTAAAGAAGGAGGAAGTATAAATAAGCTCTTACATTGATCTTTATAAATTTCTCTAGCTTGTCTAGCACCCTGCCAGTCTATTTCTAATATTATATTTTTTCCTTGAGATAAAAGTCTGTCTATCTCATATTTTGATGTACCATAATAATTTTTAAAAACTTTGGCATATTCTATAAAACCATTTTGCCTAAGCATTTCTTCAAACTCAGCAACTGTAACAAAATAATATTCCTTACCATTTGTCTCGCCTAAACGAGGTTCTCTTGTAGTATGAGATGTAGCAACCACAAAATTATTTTTACCTGTTTTTGTTTCTAAAAAGGCTTTTAGTAAGGAACTTTTGCCAGCGCCAGATGGTGCGGAAACTATAAAGATATAGTTACTCATTTATAGAAATTATAATTAAATAGCTAGTTCGATAAATTATACAGGTTTAAAGCTTTAAATAGAATAGACAAGTTTGCAAAAGATTCTCTATTGAATTATTGATAGTAGCACAATCCACTAAGATTACCTGAGCGAACGTAGGTTAATTTAATACCCAAGTATGCTTTTTGATATTTAATATTTGTATTTTGAGATAAATTTGTTACAATTTTTTTGTTAAAAAACAAGGCGAGTAAAGCTAATGAGTCTATGAAAGAAGAATACTTTCCATGTGGTTTTGGAGACTGTACTTATAAATCCACAAAAAAGACTAATACTAGTTCTCATAGAGTCCATTGCCGTTTTAGACCTGAAAATATAGGCAAAGAATTCAAATGTAAATTTGGCTGTGGCTTTGAAAACAAAAGCCGGGCTAGTGTTGCTAATCATCATTTACATTGCCTTTTAAATCCTAAAGAGACAGGTATTTATAATTGTAAGTTTCAAGGATGTAGTTTTCAGGGCAAAGATAAGGATAGTATTACAACTCATCAAAAAAATTGTGAATTTAAACCTATAGAAAATTTAGAATGTAAGTTTAAATGTGGTTTTAAAGCTACCAACTTAACTAATAAAGCGACTCATCAAAGCTCCTGCAAATCTAATCCTGATAATATAGGCAAGGAATTCAAATGTAAATTTGACTGTGGCTTTAGCTCTACATCCAAAAATTCTCGTGATGCTCATAATTCTAGATGTAAAAGAAATCCTAATCATTTAAGTGTAAACAAACATTTAAGTGTAAACAAACATTTAAGTGTAAACAAACATTTAAGTGTAAACAAACATTTAAGTGTAAACGATCATTATTTTAAACAAAATTACTTTTTAGAAAAGAGTTCTACGAACAATTTTGAAAAACTTGCTAACAGTATAGCCACAATCAGTGAACAAGAATATTATGAACTAAAATTTCCAGATTTGACAGAATATGATATTAATTATGGATTATGTTTTGGATTATCTCATAATTATGGTGTAAACGCATTATTATCAGAAGGAAGTAATTTTAATAATTTTTATAAATTAATACAGGATATTCTAAGTTTAAATATTAATAGTTCTAATTACAAAGAAGTGTATATGTTTTTATTAAATATTTTGTATTTTCAAAATATATATATATCTAATAAAAATAATATATTTAAGTATAATAAAGTAAATTATAATCCTGCACATTTTCAAGAAAATATCAGTTTAACAAAAGAAATATATAAGACTGATATCGAATGTATTTATACATCTGTAATTGTACCAAAAAAAAATACCTCACATGTTTTTTTATATACAATTACTTTTAAACGAAAAAAATAATGTCTATTTAACAATATCTACATTTGAGCATATTGCATGTGTCTGTAAAAAAGACAATAATATTTATTTTTTTGGACAAAACAACTACTTTAATAATCTCGAAGTATACAACCAAAATATCAGTAACTATATTACCCCATTCCGTAATCATATACCTTTATACTCTAATAGCCAGCTAATTAAAGAGTTTGATATTGCAACATTAGAAGAGTTAAACAATACATACTTTACTATAAATATTTACTCTTTAGCAACAACAAGCATATATAAAGATGCATTAAGAAATCATAAAACTAATCCTTATTCATATTTATATGATGAATTTATTAACTTATTAAATACAAAAATATATGCTTTAAATATTAGCGAATATTCACACATTATTTTTACTGTATTAATGTCACCAAGATTAGTTAATCATAATATAAAAGATATTTTAAAAAAAATATATAATTGTAAATATGAAAATCAATGTATTAAAGAATGTAAAAATGGAATTTTTTATTTATTATATTCTTACTCTAGAATAGGGTTATTAGAAACTTTCTTAGAATTTGCCTGTGATGACATAAAAGAATCAATTCTTTCAACAAAGAAAATAGAAAATGAATATAACTTTCAATATTACTGTGAACAAAATAAACTCTCTGACTTAAAAAAAACAATCAATAAGTCTCTCACCACTTATTCTGTAAGATGTAAATAGGTTTAGAATATTTACTATAAAATGAGTTGTTATTATCAATATAATATTAATTTATATGTTTTATTTTTCAATAGATATAACCTCAGTTCAAAATTATTTCATATTTAAATACTTGTAGTTATTGATTTTAATTGGACTTATAATAAATTGAGCCAAAGTAGCCATAAGATGAGTAAAAGCATTGTTTATAGATCTGTGCCATAAGGTTAGATTATTTTTGAGATAATCAAAAATAATCTCAATGATAGATCTCTTAGCAGTCTATGAACTTTTTTCATATTCTTTTTTAAAGCGGTTATAAGCTTTAAGCCTTGTTTCTCAAATAGTTGAGCTTTATCTTTAGAGATATAACCTCTATCACCAAATACCAATCCTTTAAGCCCCTTGCATAATTTAGTCAAGAAACTCCTATCATCTTTATTTCCTGGGCTAATATTGATACTAATAATTTCACCAATATAATTAAGCTTGAAACCAAAGAACCATCCAGTACTAGTCTTACCTTTAGCCGCTAAACTCTTAAATACTTTATATCTATACTCTCTTAGATTATGACAAACTAGTAATTTAGTAGCATCTATAAAATATAAATCTGTATGTTTACCATGGTTACTTGATATGAATGCTATTAAAGGTAACATTGCTATATCTATTAGTTCTACAAAACGATTATAAGAGGAAGATGTAGGAAAATAATATTTCCAGTAAATCTTTATAAGCTCAACATAGTAAGTTTTAAAATCTTTATATCTAACAGCTTGATACATAATCAAAATAGTCATTATTTCACTTAAAAATAAACTTGGTTTTAAACCAACCTTTTTCTTTTTGTAATCAATTGACTTGCTTTGTAATTATTTATGATAAATAATACAAAAGTCGTCTATACTGCAAAAGGTTAAGATAAATTGATCTATCATTATTGTCAGAATTTAAAGATTTTTTGCTTATTTTAACCTAAAAATACTCCCTAACCTTTAATTTACAATACTTTAATTCCGAACTGAGGTTAGATATAGCAACCCCTCTCAGTGAAGCCAAAATATTAAACTATTTTAAATGATGGAGGGGTATTAGATGAAAACATAACATATACTCTCAACGTTCAAAATTATAAATTAAATTTATATTTGGCGTATTTATATATTCATATAGATACTTATGATCTCCTTGTTTTATACTAAATATAAAATATTCTTTTTGATCTAAAATTGACTTAGTTGCATCTGTACATTAGCAAACCATATAAAACCCATCTTAGTTAATTTAGGAAGTAACCTTTTAGCTGCTGCATTAATTCGGCAGTCTTGTTTTTCTGTACCATCATCATTTAATGTCTTCTAGCATTATAGGTAATATGTACTTTTGATCAGGATGACATATTATTGCTTGTAGTTCACTATGTCTATAATCTTATCATATTACCTTTCTTATATGATTTGGTTAAACAGCATTAGCAGCTAATTTTAGACGATCAATAATATTTGTTGTGTGCTACAAGATACTTATTGTTATGCTAATTCTTTCGATCTTTATAAATAACCTTTGTATACTGCTCTAAAAAGAGTCTAGATCAATATTAGAAAAGGGGCCGTCCTAGATAACTAAGTTATGTTAGGATGGTTTTGATGAGAAGAAGTAGGTTAAGTTCATACAAACAAGACAAGTTAATAGAGTTATTTATAGCAGGAAGTACGGCACGAACTACATCAGAATTAGTATCAGTAAACAAAGACTACAGCCAGCTATTATTTTCATAGATTAAGATTACTTATTTATCAAAACAGTGAGCATTTAGAAATGTTTGCTGGAGAAATTGAAGTAGATGAAAGTTACTTTGGAGGAGCTCGTAAAGGAAAACGAGGTAGAGGAGCTAGTGGCAAAATTCCTGTATTTGGTTTACTTAAACGTAATGGGAGGTATACACAGTAATTATTCCAGATGCTAAGAGTGATACTTTACTCTACCTACCAATAATTAGAGAAAAGGTTAAGCCTGATAGTATCGTTTACACAGATACCTTTAGAAGCTATAATGCGCTAGATGTATCTGAGTTTAAACATTACAGAATTAATCATAGTAAGTTATTTGCTAAAAAGCATAATCATATAAATGGTATAGAGAATTTCTGGAATCAAGCAAAGAGACATTTAAGAAAATTCAATGGTATTCCTAGAGAACATTTTCTTGTTTTTGAAAGAGTGTGAGTGGAGGTTTAACCACAGTGACTCTAAGGAGCAGCTAAAGCTAATTAGACACTGGGTTAGAGAGAGTTTAAAGTAAACTTATCTAGGACAGCCCCTTAGAAATCTTTAAAAATCTCCATTGATGGCTAGCTTAAATGTTTCTTAATTTTTAGCAACTATATAAAACAATTTAGTAAATTCAGTAACATTATCTCTAGAATCTAATTATTTTGATATCCTTTTATAGAAATTCTTTGCGAAAAGATTCCCCTTGAATTATTGATATCACTACTCACTTAGATTAACTGACAAAAGAGATTCGATTAATTAATTTGTGAAATATTTAATTTTTTACCCGCAACCCAAATTTTCTTTAAGTGATTTATAACTTTAGGAGGCAAATTTGCTGGTAAATCTACTAATGTATGGTCTTTTTGAATAGATATATTACAAATATATTTACTATCTATACCACCTTCATTAGCTATTGCACCAACTATATTTCTAGGTGCAATATCATTATCACGTCCAACATCTACTCTATAAGTACTCAAGTTGATATCAGATGGAACTCTAGATTTTCTAGGTTTTCTATCTTGTTTTGACTCAAATCTAGAGTTATTTTCTCCTCTATCTCTTGGTTTTCTTTCTCTTGGAGATCTTTCTTTTTCTTGCTTAGCCTGTATTTCTCTTGGGAAGAATGTCTTATTACCTTGAGCAATTAAAGTCAATGCTGCTAAAAGAGTTTCAGTTTCTAAACCAGTTTCTTCTTTAATTTCTAAAATAGCATCTCTATATTTTTCTAAGCTAGTATTTTTTTCGACAGCGCCTAATACTCTAGCCTTAAATTTTTCTATTCTACCAGCAGAAAGTTCCTGAGCTGTAGGCATAAATATTTCTTCAAGCTTTGAACGGGTTGCTCTTTCAACTACTCTTAAAAAGCCCATCTCTTTTAATGGAACTAGTGCGATAGATACTCCATCACGGCCTGCTCTACCAGTTCTGCCTATTCTATGAACATATGAGTCTGTATCATTTGGCATATCATAGTTTATTACATGACTAATTCTTTCTAAGTCTATACCTCTAGCAACTACATCTGTAGCAACTAATATGCTAGAATTACCATTCTTAAACTGTTCAATTATGTATTCTCTTTGATTTTGTTGCATATCACCATTTATAGCCGCAACTTTATATCCTAAAGCTTTCAAATTATCTGCAACTTCTATAGTACTTGTTTTAGTCTTAACAAATATGATTACTCCATCAGTTTCTTCTGTTTCAAGAATCCTATCAAGTGCATCTATTTTCTTAAAGCCTTTAATAACTATAAATTTTTGTGTAATTGTATTAGCAGTTTCTGTCTTAGACTTAACTTGAATTTTACAAGGATTTCTAAGGTGTTCTTTTATAATATTTGCAATATCAGATGGAATTGTAGCTGAAAATAATAATCTTTGACAACTGTCATCTATATGACTTAATACCCATTTAACATCGTCAATAAAGCCCATTCTTAACATTTCATCAGCTTCATCTAAAACTAGTGTTTTTAAACCTTCTAGTTTAAGTGTTCCTTTCTTTATATGGTCCATAACTCTGCCAGCAGTACCAACTACTACTTGCACGCCTTCTTTTAAAGCTCTTATTTGGCCACCATACTCTTGACCACCATATATAGATACAACTTCTAAATTTGGAATTCTTTTTGAGAATGCTTCAAACTGCTCTGCTACTTGAATAGCTAATTCTCTAGTAGGAGCTAGTACTAATACTTGCGGCAACCTACTATTTGAACTTAAATCCATATTATTAATAAGAGGTAATGCAAAAGCTGCTGTCTTACCCGTACCCGTTTGTGCCTGACCCAATACATCTCTACCTGATAAAACATAAGGTATTGCATATTGTTGAATTGGCGTTGGGTTTTCATAACCCAATGACTTAACTGTAGATATAATATCTTCATTCAATCCTAATGATTGAAAATCTTTTTTAATTTCAGAATCCATTTATTATTTAACCTAAAAAATATAAGTGAGAAATAAAACTTTTGATAAGTTTTATTTGATTATCCGCGAGAAGTAACTTCTAATAGATGATATCCAAACTGTGTTTTAACTGGTCCATGAACAACATTAAGTTCATCATTGAATACAACTTTATCAAATTCAGGAACCATTTGACCTTGAGAAAAAGTACCTAAATCACCACCTCTTGCTCCAGATGGGCATAAAGAGTGTTTTTTTGCAGCTTCTTCAAATGAAACTTTACCATCAATAATATCTTGTTTAATTTTTTTACATTCTTCTTCAGACTGAACTAACAAGTGTCTTGCAGATGCTTTCATACTACTATTCCTCATTATTGTTTATTACACAATTATAAATTATCAAAGCAAGAATACATTATTTATAAAATATATACAAATAGAAACTAGTTTAACGTCCTATATGAGCTAGTCTTTTTCCGCTTCTAAGATTATTCTCAATTTCTTCTAAAGAAACATCTTTAGTCTCTGGAACAAAGAATTTAACAAATACTACACAAATTAAACAAGATATAGCAAATCCAAAGAATGTATTTGCCGGATAGAAAGTTAGCCAAGTTAATGCAAAGTTTCCTATAATCGCATTACAAATCCAGTTAGCCATAGTTGAAGCAGTAACACCAAAATCTCGACCTTCTACAGGTTGGATTTCAGCACATAGAATCCAAACGACAGGTCCCATAGATATCGCAAATCCAAAAATGAACAATAAACAGAATATTAAAGCAACCCACTGTAAACTTTCAGAAAGCATCATTGGTTCACCATACATAAAGTGTGTTTTGAAAATTACGCCTACCACTAAACATGATGTTATTAAAAGAGTTAATCCAAAATAAAGTATCGGCTTACGTCCAAATTTATCTACATATCTAATAGCTAAGAAAGTAGTCAACATATTTAGTAACCCAATTACTATAGTTGAGGTAGCTGGGTTAGTAAAACCTGCCATTCCAAAAATATCTGATGAGTAATACATAAATGCATTCATACCAGTAAATTGTTGAAATGCCTGTAAAGCAATTCCTAAAAGAACTATTTTTATAAAAAACTTATGTTTAAGTAGAGAAAAAACTTTTTCTCCCTTATGAGTTGTTTGTTTAATTTCTTCAAGTTCTCTTGCAGCTGCTACTTCACATAATCTAATTTTTTTAAGAACAAACTCAGCTTCTTCATCTTTACCCTTTAATACAAGCCATCTTGGACTTCTTGGAAGAGATAAACATCCTAAAAACATTAATATTGATGGCACTGCTAATACAACTAACATCATTCTCCATGAGTGAGTATGCTCAAGTGCCGAATTAGTTAAAAAAACTAAAAATAATCCAATAGTAATCATTAATTGATACATAGCTATCAAAGCTCCTCTGAATTTCTTAGGTGAAATTTCAGATAAATATAATGGAGCAATGAAAGAAGCTATACCAACCGCATTACCTAATACAAATCTAGAAGAAATAAAAATTTCATAATTTGGCGCAAATATCCCAACTATTGTAAATACTGAAAATATTGCTGCTGCAATTAATAAAACTTTTCTTCTACCAAATTTTTTAGACAAAAATCCACTAACAAGAGCACCAAGCGCAGCTCCTACTAATAAAACTCCAGAAACATGACCTTGTTGATCGATATTAAGATCAAAAGTCTGAGCAATAAATTTTAAAGAGCCATTAACATAACCAATATCCATACCAAACAATAATCCGGCTAGTGCAGCTATAAAAGCTATTCTAATGGTTATAAAATTAATTCTTTCTGATGTTTCGTTTGTCATAATATGATTCCTCTTGCAAGACAAATATTTATACAGCAAAGTAATTCAATGATATACTAAGTATTTTAGATATAGAACATTTATTGTCTTTAAAAACATGTCAAAATTAACTAGCTCAAAGAACCAAATTAACTATTCACATCGTAGAAGAAATCCTTTAACTGGAGAATGGGTTCTTGTTTCTCCACATAGATTATCTAGACCTTGGCAAGGTCAAGCAGAAAAGGAAAATACTAATATTTCTCCTGAATATGATTCTAGTTGTTATCTATGTCCCGGAAACAAAAGAGCAAATGATGAAATAAATCCAAACTATAATGAGACTTTTGTTTTTGAAAACGATTTTTCAGCTTTAACTAAAGACAGTTCTAATCAAATTTATAATTCAGATGAACTATTCCAATTAGAAGAAGCTAATGGCATTGCTAAAGTTATCTGTTTTTCTCCAAAACATAACTTAACTATGGCTTCTATGGAAATTGAAGATATTAAAAAAGTTATAGGTCTATGGGTTTCAGAAGTTGATGATTTGAGCAAACAATATCAATGGGTACAAGTATTTGAAAATAAAGGCTCTATAATGGGCTGCTCAAACCCTCACCCTCATGGGCAAATTTGGGCTTGTGACTTTTTACCGACTGAGGCTGAAAAAGAATACATTCATCAAAAAGATTTTTATAAGAGTCATAATAAAAATTTACTTCTTGAGTATGTAAACAGAGAAATTAAAGAAAAAGATCGTATAGTAGCTAAAAATGGTGACTGGGTAATTGTGGTTCCTTTTTGGGCAACTTGGCCTTATGAAACATTACTTCTTCCAAGATTTCCATGCTGTCATCTAAATTATCTAAGTAAAAGACAGATAGAAAGTCTTTCTAAAATATTAAAAACTCTTCTAGTTAAATACGATAAATTATTTAATACTTCATTCCCTTATTCAATGGGATGGCATGGTTCTCCTTTTGCTCAAAAAAATGACTTCTGGCAACTACATGCTCATTTCTATCCACCATTATTAAGGTCAGCCACTGTGAAAAAATTTATGGTCGGTTTTGAAATGCTTGGTGAATCTCAAAGAGACATAACTCCTGAACTTGCTGCTGAAACATTAAGAAATATTGAGGTCGATATCTAGTGTCTGAAATCAATATATTTAATGAATTTAAAAAGCTTTATTCAAAAAATCCTGAAATATACTTTTCGCCTGGACGTGTAAATATAATTGGAGAACATACTGATTATAATAACGGTTTGGTAATGCCTATAGCTATAAATATGGGAACTTTTATTGCTATAGCTAAAAATAATGACTCACATATAAATGTATATAGTGAAAACTTAGATGATAGATTTTCTTTTGATCCTAAAAAAGTAGAAAACAAACTAGAAAATTCATGGCAAAACTATATTAAAGGAACTATTAAAACAGTAATTGATAGATCATTATCTAAAGAATATTCAAATGTAGATATATACATATATAGCAATTTACCGTTTGGTGCTGGACTATCTTCATCTGCCTCACTAACTACAGCTCTTGCTTATGCCTATAATCAAATAAATAAATTAGACCTATCTTCTTTAGAAATAACTAAAATAGCTCAATTTGTTGAACATGAGTACATTGGTACAAAATGTGGAATCATGGACCAAATGGCATGTGTCTTTTCTAGCAAAGATAATGCCACACTAATAGATTGTGAAAATTTTTCCTATAAAAATATTCCTTTTGACTTAAGTGATACTTATTTATTAATTTGTGATACAAACATTAAGCACAATCTTGCTGAATCCGCTTACAACCAGCGTAGACAAGATTGTGAAAGTATTGCTAGTTTTAATGGCTTACAATCATTAAGAGAGTTAACAGATGACTCTTTAAGTATTACAAATAAAAACCTTTCTAAAGAGAAATATCTCTTAGCAAAACATGTGTTCACCGAAAATAATAGAGTACTTAATGCTGCTAATGCAATGCAAGAAAAAGATTGGCAAAACCTTGGGCAGCTTATGTATCAATCTCATGATTCTTTAAAAGATGATTATAAAGTCAGCTGTGATGAGCTTGATTATTTAGTAGAACTCTCTAAAACTTTTGATGGCGTTTATGGAGCAAGAATGACAGGTGGTGGTTTTGGTGGAAGTACGATTCATCTAGTTAAAGAAAATGTTTTAGAAAAATACAAAGACTACTTAGAAGAAAATTATTTTAATAGATTTAAAATAAAACCTTTATTTTATATATCAAAAGCTTGCAATGGTACTCATAAAGTTGTAAACCATAGTTAATGATCTAAAATATTTTGGAGCGAAATATGAAAAAACTTAATATCATACTATTAACACTCTCTTTTATTCCTGCAGTCTCTTTTGCAAAAGATCACGATTGTAGCAAACTAGATACTCTTAATTATACAATTACTTCTGAAAAAACCATAAAAGCTAATGATGCTTCTGTAATTGTAGAGCTAAATGCTACAATAGTTCCTGATGATTTATCAAAAGTTCAGCAGCAAACAAAAGAAGCTCTAAATAAAATTACGAATACTAAAGATTGGGATACATATAGTTATAGTCAAAATAAAACTCCTAATGATTTGATAAATGTAGATATCTTATTTAAGAATCGCTTAACTTCTGATCAAATAAATGATCTTACAACAAAGCTTCCTTCATTAAGTTCAAATGGTAAAAAATATCAAATCTCATCTATCGATTACAAACCTACTTTAGAACAAATTGAAAATACTAAAAATGATCTAAGATTAGAAATGCTAGCTAAAGCTAAAGAGCAAACTAAAAACTTAAATCAAAAATTTGATGAGAAATATACTATTCATGACATCACATTCTCTTCATATCAGTCTAAACAGATTATGAGAAGTGATACTGTTAATTTAATGAGTGTAGCTAGACCCTCAAATTATAGTCAACAACCAATGGATGTTGCTACAGAAATAACTCTTAATGCAGATATAAAATTAGCCAAAGCAAATTCTTAATTTTTGCTATAAACAATTATAAATATTTAATCTACCTGATATTTTTTCAAAAGTATTTTAATTATCTAAAATTAAATGTTTTATAAACATTATAAGTTCTTTTTTATACTCCTGTTGCTTATACCAAGCATATGTTTTAGCTCTGAGACTCTAAAGCAAGAAGATGTATTAGATCAAAGTGAATATTATAATGTATATAATTTTGACAATATGAATACCAAAGATTTTGAGCCTGCTCCTTTTATAGGAATAAGTGGTGGATGGGGGCAAGCTACTTCATCACCTGCCGGTGGAGTAATATTTGCTACCGCAGGTTATAGATTTACAGAAAGTTTTGCGGCTGAATTTGGTTATTCAGGAATAATATCAAATGCTTACTCTACTACTCAAGTAAACAATAACTATATGGGAATACTGAAATATCATTATAAAATAAATGACTATCTTGAGCTTGGTGCTGGAGTGGGAGCTGGACTTAGTCACAATAGCATACAAAATATTGAAAATGCTAAAGGAGCTCCTTCTTCTTACCTTGAAAGTAATAACACCCAAACTGGCTTTGTAGTTTTTCCATTTAGTATAGGAACACCTATTAAATTTATTGATAATTTAAGTTTGGGAGTTAATTATATTTATGCGAGAACTTTTAATGGAGTTTCTGTAAATATTGTAACGACTGGATTAATATATTCTTTTTTATAACTCAATCTCTTCTAAAACTTTTAGTGTCTTTTTTATAATTATTTCTTTCTCTTGAACACTATATTCTTTAGCTACTAGATTACCCCATACTGGAGCTGGCCATGCTGGATCAGTTTTAAAACGCCCCACCACATGTATATGCATTTGCTTAACTACATTCCCAAGAGTAGCAATATTCAGTTTATCAACTTTATATTCTTTCTCCAAAAATATAGATAAATTATTCATAATGCTATTTATATTATATTGCACAGAATCATCTAATTGATACCATTCAGTCTTCTCTGTGAAAGGAACAATTATAAACCAAGGAACAGAAGAGTTATTCATAACTAAAACTTTACAGTCTAAAATCTCAGCTACTTCAAAAGTATCATTTTCTAATCTTTGATCTAGCTTAAACATTAAAATACTCCCTAACTTTTTCTAAATCTGCTAAAGTATCAACTCCTGCAGGTGTACTTTCTAAAGCATGTTCTATCGCTATCTTCTTACTATGCCAAAGAACTCTTAATTGCTCTAAAGATTCATACTGCTCAATAGGCGAACGAGAAAGTTCTGAATATTGTTTAAGAAACTCAACTCTATAGCCATAAATTCCTATATGTCTAAAATATTCAGCTTTGTTTACTATATTATCCTCTGAAAAACCTCTTTCCCAAGGAATTGGCGCTCGACTAAAATATAGTGCATATTTATTATCATCAAAAACCACTTTTACATTATTAGGATTATAAACATCTTTACTCGAAGTAATTTTTTCACATAAAGTAGAAACTACTGCCTCTGCTTTTTGCTCTAATAAATTAGCAGTTTGCTCTATATTTTTAATAGGTATTAAAGGCTCATCTCCTTGGACATTAACAACTATATCATTATTTAATAAGCCAATTTTTTCGACTACTTCAGCAATTCTATCTGTTCCTGACTCATGGCTTTCTGCAGTCATAACAACTTTAGCACTAAACTCTTCAGCTTTATTTTTAATCTCTAAAGAATCTGTAGCTATTATGACATCATCAAAACCTTTAGCCTGTATAGCTTGTTCATAAACTCTCTGGATCATAGGCTTTCCTGCTATGTCTAATAGCATTTTATTTGGAAGTCTCGTTGATTTTAACCTTGCTGGTATAACAATATATCTAGCCATATTTCTTTATCTCTTCAATATTTAACTTTTGAGCCTCTTCTACTATCATTACTGGAATATTATTCTTTATTGGATAGGCTAACTTATCAGCTTTACAGACCAATATATTTTTTTCTTTATCATAATGTAAATTTGATTTACAAACTGGGCACACTAACATATTTAATATTGATTGATCCATTATTTAACCTCTATAATAAATTCAAATTTTCCATCATTTTCTTTACTTGCTTTAACTATACTATAACCATTTACCCTACACCAAGCAGGAATATCATGCATAGTGCCAGGATCGGTACATATGACCTTTAAAATCTCACCAGACTTCATACTTCTTAGTTTATTTTGAGTTTTTATAACAGGCATAGGACACAATAGTCTTTCTAGTTTCAGTTCTTGCATATCAGACATACCACTCTTCTTTTATATCATCACTAGCCATTGGTTTTATTGTGACTTCTTTGTTTGTTCCATCAAGATATCCAAAAACTATTGTCACACTATCAGCTGTTTTTCCTTGAGTAAATCTTCCAATAATACTAGCTGTAAGTTCTTCATCATTCTTATCAAATTTTCCATCTATTAAAACTAATGGACCAGAGTGTGACGAACAATATGCGCTAACAAATTGATTTTTATATCCATTTAAATAATTATTCTCACCCTCTTCTCTTCCAACGATTAATTTAAAATCTGGTTTAAAACGAATGTGTCTACCAACTTTTAAAAGCATAATGTCATCAAACTCATAATCTCTAGAGTTTCTTGACTTCCATAAATCAACAAGTTTGTCAGAATATTGTTTATCTGTTAAAAAACAACAACCACCTGCAGGAGAGGCATAATCATCAATACCCCAGTCCTTAGCAAGTTTCATTTGATCTTTTCGACCTCTACCAGTTATGCCTAAAAGTTTAGATCTATCAACCCAACCTTCTCTTTCTGGCTTCGTTTCCGGTAAATTAAGAGCACTCAAAGGTCTTAATAGCAAATCATCAACTCCTGATTGCTTTTGAACAACGGGCATCGTGTCTTTTCTTTGAGACATTGGTCTTTGACCTATAACCTCACCAGTTATAATAAAATCAAAACCATTTTCTTTAGCCCATTCTTTTGCTTTACGAACCATAAAAATTTTACAATCAAGACATGGATTCATATTTGCACCATATCCATATTTAGGATTTAATAGCACGTCTTTATACTCTTCAATCACATCTATTATATGTAGTTGGATACCAAGCTGCTCTGCCACCCAAAGAGCATTATTCCTTTTTTGCTTATTTTCTTTCTGCTTACGAATCGCATGGGTATGCCCTTCTACACAAAAACCTGTAAAAAAGTTAATTCCTTCAACGTGGATACCCTGATCTTGCATTAGTTTTGTCGCCAACATGGAGTCTAAGCCACCAGAAATTAGAGATACCGCTTTTATTTGTTTTTTACTCATGAAAATTAAATTTACATTTTATATTTTTATAAATTATCCTAATTCTAACATTATCATTTTTTTTTAACTACACGTTAATGTCGATATACTTTTCAAAATACTATATATAAAATGTTTTTATTAACTAGTTTAGGATTTTAGTTATGAATTCTTTTTCATTCAAAAAAGCTTCCAATGTACTTTTAGCTACGCAATTATTCTCAACTATAAGTTTCGCAGTATTATATTCAACCCTTGTTTTATTTATGACTCAAGCACTTGGTTTTTCAGTAGCAAAAGCTAGTGCAACTATGGGAGTTTTTGTTGCTTTTAATTATGGTCTTCATATTTTAGGAGGATATATTGGAGGTAGATTAGTAAGTTACAGAGTATTATTCCTAGTAGGTATGTTTTTACAAATCTTAGCATGCCTTTTCTTAATTAAACCTAGTGTATGGAATTTATATATTGCTTTATCTTTATTTCTAACTGGTTGCGGATTAAATGTTCCCTGTATAAATATGATGCTAACCCAACAATTCTCGTCAGATGATCACCAAAGAGAAACTGCTTTTTTTTGGAATTATGCTGGAATGAATGTTGGTTTTTTTATTGGCTTCACTATTGCTGGAATCTTTCATTCAAGCCAAAGTTATAATATTCTATTTTTATTAACTACTGTAACTAATATAATTGCCTTTGTATTATTATCCATTGGCTGGAATACTGTCGCAGATAAAACGACCCCTTTAGTTAGAAGAGTAACTATTGTTGGAAATTCCATACTCGTAAAATATAACTCTTACGGCCTAGGTATAGTTTTATTAACTATTATAATTTTATTTATAGCTCTTCAATTTCCATTAAATACAAATATCTTAGCTCTTATTATTGGCCTTTGTTTATTATTCATGTTTATACCAATTGCTAAAAAACAAAAAACGAAAGCTCAAAGAGATAAAGTATATGCCTATGTTATTTTAGCCACATTTGGATTGGTTTTTTGGTCAGCCTATTCATTAGCACCAATGGCTCTAACTGTATTTACTCAATCAAATGTGGATAGAGATTTTTTAGGAATGACAATACCTACTCAATGGTTCCAAAATGTAAATACTATAGTTATTGCAGTAGGTGGACCATTACTTCCTTTAGTGCTAGTGACTATACGTAAAAAATTCATTTTTTCTTTCCCTATGCAATTCTGCTTTGGAATTATATTTATGGGAATTGGTTTTTTTATGCTCGTTTTAGGAGTTTTAACATCTGGAAAAACTGGATATACCGCTGCCATTTGGTTAATACTTAGTTATTTTTTCCAATCTTTAGGAGAGCTACTTATAGGCCCTACAGGATATGCTATGATTGGTAAACTTGCTACTCCTAAGCTGCAAGGACTAATGATGGGTTCTTGGATGGTAGTAGTAGGTAGTACATCAGGAGTCATCGCTAGTCTGCTTTCTATTGCTATAGCTCCTAAAAATATTGATACAAACCCTCTAGTAACTAATTCAAGTTATGAAGGATTATTTATTTCACTTTCTATGCTTGCTTTCATTTCTGCAACTATATTATTTTTTATAATCCCTAAAGTAAGAAAGTTAGCAAGTATTCATAAAAAACCAAATACTTTATAAATTTGAGTTTTTAACTATATTTCATAAGTACTATATTTTATAATTACTCTTTAGTAACTATATTAATTTCTATATATCAGGCTAAATGCTAGAAAAAATAAATTATAAGAAACTTAATATTCACCAATATGTCCCTCTAATAGTATCTATAACTATTGCTCTAAATGGCTTTATAACTATGATGGCAACAGCTATTCCAGTTATAAATAAAATGTTTTCCCTACATATAGATAACAATATTACTTCTGATATATATGATTTAGGTATGAAGTTTAATGTCGGACTAGGAATAGCAATGCCACTAATCCTAGGATATTTGATGATTCTTATAGCAAAAGGTATTTATCAAAGAAAAAGATTTTATTGGTCTATTGCTGTTATTTTAATTACATTGTCAATGTTAGGTGACTACATACAAGATAAGCATTTCTCATATAATATTACCTTTACGGTTCATGCTTTTGAAATAGTTCTACTACTAACCTTTACTAAAGTTTTTAATAAAAAAGTTTCAAAAAAAATATCATACCAACAATTTATAATTACTTTCACATTTTTATTAGCTGTTGTTTATAGTGTACTTGGTGTTTATTATCTTAGAAATCAATTTGAAGGTATCGAAACTATTACAGATGCTGTTTACTTTACTTTTGTAACTTTTAGTACTGTTGGTTATGGAGATATTCATCCAGTAACCCAAGAAGCTAAGATGTTTACAATGAGTATCATGTTACTTGGAATTGGTGTATTTGCTACTATTGTTACTTTACTAGCAAGTTCAGTAATAGGGAAAATCATATCAAGATTTAAATTTAAAGATGGGGTTGTTTTTATGAAAAATCATGTGATTTTATGTGGCTATACAGAAATAGCAAAATATATGATTGCAAAATATTCTGAAACTCTTACTGATATAGTAGTTATTCAAGAAAACTATAAAGGAGAGTTTATAGATTCTAATGATGAAGGAAAAAAGTTTATCGATGCAGAATCATCAGACTCTGATGCTCTTAAACAAGCAAATATTCATAAAGCTAAAACTATATTTATTTTGAATGATAAAGATTCTGATAATATTTTGACTTTACTAGCTATAAAAGAAATTCTAAAAAATAGTAAAAAAGATGATTTACCTTTTATTGCAATTAAATTAGATAAAGAAGAAAATATAAACATAGCTAATAATATTGGTGTTGATCAAATTGTCTCACCAACAAGAAAAGTAGCTGAAATGTTAATGAATAAGCATTGTGAAGTTAAATCTTTTGTAGATAAAAAATAAATGCTATTATGTGCGATGAAATATTTTTATATAACATATTTTTATGTTCTAGGAGAGTGAAATAATGGATTTTAATTACGATATAATAATCATTGGTAGTGGTCCTGGTGGTGAAGGAGCTGCAATGAAAGCTACTAGAAATGGAAAAAAAGTAGCTATCGTAGAAGGAGATGCCCTAGGCGGTGGATGTACTCATTGGGGAACAATTCCTAGTAAAACATTAAGACAGATCGCTAGAGAAATTGGCATGTCTGGTGAAAAAGGAAGTTATGACTTCCCTAAAATGTTAGAAGGAGCTTATGACATTGCTGAGCTTCAAACTAAAATTAAGGAAAGTAGATACATAAACCATGAAATTGATATATTCTATGGTTTTGCTAGTTTTGTAAATAAAAATACTATAAAAATAACTAGAAAAAATGGCTCAAGTGAAACAATTTCTGCTGAAAATTTTATATTATCAACAGGATCTAGACCTTACCACCCTTCAGATATAGACTTTTCTGATCCTAGAATATTAGATAGTGATAAAATTCTAACTCTTCAGGATAAAAATATAAAATCTATCTCAATTTATGGTGCTGGTGTTATTGGATGTGAATATGCTTCAATATTGAGAGCTTTAGATATTCATATTAATCTTATAAATACTAGAGATAAGTTAATGTCTTTCTTAGATGATGAAATCGTTGAAAACTTAACAAATCACTTCAGTATAAACCAGCATATTCATCTAATAAATAATGAAACTTACAAATCGATAAGAGCTAATGACAAAGGTGTTACTATCACTTTAAAGTCAGGAAGGATTATTGAATCTGATTATATCCTATTTGCTCTTGGTAGATCTGGTAACATAGAAGGCTTAAATTTAGAAAAAATTGGAGTAAAAACTGATCCTAGTAGGGGCTTAATATTAATTGATGAAAGCTATAAAACTTCTGTACCTAACATTTATGCTGTTGGTGATGTTATTGGTTCGCCATCATTAGCTTCAGCAGCCTTTAACCAAGGACGTTTTGCTGCAACTCATATTATAGATGGTTCATGTAATGATCAACTTGTTGATGATATACCAACAGGGATTTATACTAGACCTGAAATTAGTTCTATTGGTAAAACTGAGCAAGCTTTAATAGCTGAGGGAATTCCATATGAAGTTGGTAGATCATACTTTAAAGAATTAGCGAGAGCTCAAATTTCTAGAAATAAAACTGGTATGCTTAAAATTTTATTTGACCCAGAAAATGGAACGATCTTAGGTGTTCACTGCTTCGGGCATAGAGCATCTGAGATTATTCATATTGGACAGGCTATAAAAGCTATGCCTGGTAAATATAACACTATAAGATACTTCTTAAATACTACATTCAACTATCCTACAATGGCAGAAGCTTATCGTATCGCAGCTATTGATGGTGTTAATAAAGTAAAAATGAGAAAACTTGCTGAAGAAAAACAGCAAAAAATAATAAATAGTTAATTCTGTATTTTCAAAATAGTTATCTATATAATGCTCTTTTATTTAAATTATCATTTTAGTTAATGTCTGAATTTTACTTAATTTTATTTTTTGTTTTCATTATTGGAGCATCCATAGGAAGCTTTTTGAATGTTCTTATCTATAGACTTCCGAGAAAGATAGATTTAGAAGAAAAGAGTATAGCTAAAGAGATATTAAATATACCTAATGATAATGATGAAAAAGAAAGTATTTCAAGACCATCAAAATGTCCTAAATGTTTAAATAAATTAAAATATAGACATAATATACCTATATTAGGTTGGCTATTATTGAAAGGCAAATGTTATTTTTGTAAAAATACTATATCTATACAATATCCTTTAATAGAACTTTTAACTGCTGTTAGCTTTACTTTGATTATTTACTTCTATGGTTTAACTAATCAAGCTTATGCTCTTATTCTACTTATAACATTTTTCATTCCCTTGTTCTTTATTGATGCAAAACATCAAATATTACCTGATAGCCTAACCCTTCCTCTTATCTGGATTGGATTAATTTTTAATAGTTATGGAATGTTTACTGACTTAAATAGCGCTGTGTGGGGAGTCATAGTAGGCTACCTGTCTTTGTGGTGTATTTTTTGGTTATATAAAATTCTTACTGGAAAAGAAGGTTTTGGATATGGTGACTTTAAACTACTAGCAGGGGTTGGTGCATGGTTTGGTGTACAGATGCTTTTATACACAGTATTTATCAGCTGTATTATAGGAATTATATTAGCAATCGTTCTAAGTTTGTTTAAAAAAGAAAAAACAAATGTTTTACCATTTGGTCCAGCAATCATCTTAGCAGTAATCTTCTATTTATTAACTAAAGATAGCTTGTATATATGTTATAATCATCTGATGTTAATACAAAACTAAAGTGAATACTATGAATAAAAAAGCCCTTATTGCACTAATGACTTTTATAGTTTCCTTAGTAGTTATAATATATGTTTTTAGCATTAAAAGTGTATCTGGAAATGATACTACTAGAGCTAAAACATTAGTTGAAAAAGCATTTCCTCAATACTCTATAGTAAAACAATTTGACACAGGTATTCATTTACAAGGCTTCATATTAGAAGATAAAAAAGATCCTAATAAAAAAACTGTTACTTTCACTAGTGAAGATGGTTTTGTAATAGTTAACGGTGAGTTATTAGCTTGGGACATTAATCAGGATAAAGTTACTAATCTAAATAAACTATATACTAAATACTTTATAACTGATGATAGAGCTAATCAATTATATGTAGCGATAAAGCAAAAAGCTGCCTATATTCAGCAAGGAGATAATAATGCTCCTCATAAATTTTATGCAATAATTGATCCAGGCTGTGAGTTTTGTCATGCTCTTTTTAATGCATCTCAAGAAGCAATAAAACAAAAACAATTAGCTGTTAGATGGATTGTTGTTGGAGCTTTAGATAATAGCAAAAATGTAGCAAATAGCATCTATAACTCAGAAAATCTATTAAATGCTCTTTTGAGCTATGAAAACTCAAAAGTATATGACAAACAACTATCTAAAGAAACAAATGAGAAAGTTGAAAATAATGATGGATTAATAAAATATATAACTGGCTTCCCTACTATCGTATATAAAAATAATGAAGATTATTTAAGAATCTCAGGTGGTGGCAAACTTCCTCTAACTCCAGGAAAAGTTGCTGAAAAAGATAATATTAAAAAAGTAAATGAATTTTTACTATTAACATCTAATAAGTTCTAATGAAATATTTAACCAGCATACTCCTTATATTAATATCAAGCTTTTCATTTGCTAGCGATATTCAAGTTCAAAATAAAATATCAAAAGTTCAAGGTAAGTTTGGTGGCAAAATTGGTATATATACTATAGATAGAAATAATTGGAAAAATTTTAAATATAATGAAAATTTTCAATTTCCAATTTGTAGTGTTTTTAAATTTCTTGTTGTTGGAGCTATACTTAAAGAAAGTATGGAAAATCCAGGTTTATTAGATAAAAAAATAAAAATCAATGAAGGAGATATTGTAGGATATACACCTGTAACTTCTAAAAATATAAATAAATCTTTAAGTGTAAAAGATTTAAGTAAAGCAGCAATTTTAAGTGATAATACAGCAACTAATTTATTAATAAATGAGCTTGGTGGTTTAAAAAAACTAAATGAATTTATTATAAGCTTAAATGATAAAGATACTATTATTACAGCTAACGAGCCTAACGTGAATAATATTAATCTCCATGATAATTTCAATAAAACCTCTCCTAAATCGATAGCTAGAGACATTAACAAAATTGCTTTTAGCGATGATGTATTAGACAAAAGACACCAAAAGCTTTTCAGAAAATGGTTAAAAGAAAATGATACTGGAAAAAATAGGATAGCTTATAGTCTTCCTGAGGGTTGGCAAATTGGTGATAAAACAGGAACATGTGAGTATGGCAGTACGAATGATGTTGCTATCTTATGGCCTAAAGGTAAAAAGGCTATTATTATGAGTATCCTTTATACTCAAGCTGACAAGAATGCCAAACCTAAAGATGAAATCATTCAAGCAACCTCAAAAATAGTTTTAGATTATATAACTTCTCAAGAATATGAATAAAAGCATAAAAATGATTGTAGGCCTAGGTAACATAGGCAAAGAATATGAAGATACTCGTCATAATGTTGGTGAATGGTTTATTAGTAAAATAGCTCAACAAAACAATGAATCATTTAGTCTAAATAGCAAATTAAATGCTTATATTTCTAAAGTTAATATACATGGAAAAAATGTAATCTTAGCATTTCCAAATACATATATGAATAATAGTGGCTTAGCTGTTATTAAGGTAGCTAATTTTTATAAAATTAGTCCTGATGAAATATTAGTTGCTCATGATGAGTTAGATATAAATCCAGGAGAAATTAGATTAAAAAAAGGTGGTGGACATGGTGGACATAATGGTCTACGGAGTATACACCAACATCTTGGAACTGATGATTATATAAGACTTAGAATTGGTATAGGTCATCCAGGTCATAAAAATAAAGTTGCTAACTATGTTCTATCAAATCCATCAATAGAACAAGAAAAACAGATTAATGAAGCTATCGATAATGCGATATGTTTTTTAGATGATATAATAAAATGCAATTTTGAGCCCGTAATGAACAGGCTACATTCAAAATAAATATTAATAAGGAATTATTATGGGATTTAAATGTGGTATCGTAGGTTTACCAAACGTTGGTAAATCAACTCTATTTAATGCTCTTACTGAAGCAGGTATACAAGCTGAGAACTACCCTTTTTGTACAATTGACCCTAACGTCGGTATCGTTTCTGTACCAGATAAAAGACTAGATGAGTTAGCAAAAATAGTAAACCCTGAGAGAATACTACCAACAACTATGGAGTTCGTTGATATCGCTGGATTAGTTGCTGGAGCTAGCAAAGGAGAAGGTTTAGGTAATAAATTCTTAGCTAATATTAGGGAGACTGATGCGATAGCTCATGTTGTTAGATGTTTTGATGATGACAATGTTATTCATGTAAATGGAAAAGTAGATCCTATAGATGATATTAATACTATAAATATGGAGCTTCTTCTAGCTGATATTGAATCTGTAGATAAATCAATCCAACGTTTTGCTAAGATGAAAAAAGGTGGAGATAAAGAAGCTTTAGCTAAAGCTGATTTTTATACAAAACTAAAAGAACATCTTGAAGCTGAGAAACCTGCCAGAACTTTTGAACTAAATGACGATCAAGCTAAATGGTTAAAGCAAACTCCCCTACTTACAAGTAAACCAGTACTATATATTGCTAATGTTAATGATGATGGTTTTGAAAATAATCCTTTACTAGATAAAGTTGTTGAATATGCAAAAAGTGAAAACTCTAATGTCGTTCCTGTTTGTGCTGCTATGGAGCAAGAAATAACTCAACTAGAGAAAGATGAAAAACTAGAATTTTTAGCCGATATGGGTCTTACTGAAACAGGGTTAGATAGAGTTATAAAAGCTGGTTATGATTTACTTAATTTACATACATATTTAACTGCTGGTGTAAAAGAAGTAAGAGCTTGGACAATACCTATTGGAGCAACAGCACCACAAGCAGCCGGAGTTATCCATACAGATTTTGAGAGAGGTTTTATTCGCGCAGAAGTTATATCATACGATGACTACATAAAATTTAATGGAGAAAAAGGAGCTAAAGAAGCTGGAAAAGCTAGATTAGAAGGTAAAGAATATATTGTAAAAGACGGTGATGTAATTCACTTCAGATTTAATGTTTAATTATTGTCTGATTCAATATCGTTAATTTTATAGAGTTAATTTTATTATCCTTAATATCTAGAATCTCTAAAACAATATTACCCTGCTTAATACAGCATTCTCCACAAGGTAAATTCTCTATTTCTTCAATAATAAAACCTGAAAGTGTTTTTGCATCTTCGCTTTCTAAATGAACTTCTATATGCCTATTTATTTCTCTTAAAGTCGCACTACCACCAACTATATAGGAATTATTACTTATTTTGCGGATATTATTATGTACATCAAATCTATCAGAGAATTCTCCGACTATTTCTTCCATAATATCCTCTACAGTTATTGTTCCTGTTACATCTCCATACTCATCAACAACTATTGCAAAACGTAAACTTTTCTTTTGAAAGTTGATTAACTGAGATTGTAGAGATACTGTTTCTGGGATAAAGTATGGCTGTATAGCTATCTTTCTTAATCTCGCTACTGATATGCTAGATTTTGACATCAAAATTTGTATTATATCACTCATTTTAACAACACCTATTACATCATTTATATTATCTTGGCATAAGATTAGATTTGAACTTTTGCTTTTGATTAGCCTAGCTTTTATTTTATCTATTGATTGATTTATATCTATATATTCAATCTTGTTATGATGAACCATAACATCTTGTACAAAGATTTTATCTAACTCTAAGACACCTAGTAACATATTCTTATTTTTAGCACCAAGCTTTGTATTAGACTCATGCACTACAGTATGGATTTCTTCTTTGTTCAAAGCTTCTGCATTACTATTCTCTAGCTTTATTCCAAAAGGTCTTAAGATAATCTTTGAAATTACATTGAGAGCTATTACTAATGGATAAGAGACAATTATTATTATTTTTAGAGGTAATGAAAATGGGAATGCCAATTTCTGAGGATAAACAGCAGCAAATGACTTTGGAATAATTTCCCCAAAAATCAATATAATTATAGTTAACACTATTGTTGATACCATTAAACCAAGCTCGCCAAAGTGGCTTTCAGAATAACGTGCTAGCAATGCTGATGCTAAGATATTTGCAAATGTATTTCCAATTAGAATACTGACTAAAAGGTTATCTGGTCTTGAGATGAGTTCTAAGCTTCTTTTTGCTTGTTTATTATTTTTCTTTGCTAAATGTTTTAATTTATATTTATTTAGAGCCATCATGCTTGTTTCAGAGCTTGAGAAAAAAGCAGAACATAAAACTAATATCGTTAAAATTAATATAATGGTATAAATATCCATCTATTCACTAATAAAAAAATTGGTAGCTATATTTTAGCTATGATTCACAAAATAATCTATAACTTGAAAAATGTAAAAACCTCTATTAAAAAATAGTTATAATAAGATGTAATAATTATTTTATAAATTTAACTATGTTTAAAAACAAATATCTAACAATTTACTTGTTCGGATATCTATTTATTTGGGTTGGTTTAACAGCTTTTTTTTATAATAGTTCTGCTGTTGATGTTGATGTAGCAGAGAATATGGCTTGGGCAAATCATCTAGCTATTTCATATGATAAACACCCTGGTTTAGGTCAGCTTTTCTTAAAACTTATTTCCTACATCACTTTTGGAAATGCTCTTTTAGCAGCTGTTACTGCTAGTGGCATATGTATTTTAATAGCTCTAATTTATATTTATAAAATAAGTAAGCTTTTTTTTACAAAAGAAGAAGCAATATTATTAACTATGCTGACAACATTTAGCATGTTTTATATTTTACGTTTTTTTATAATGTATAACCAAAATACAATGTTATTACCTTTTTGGGTAGCATCAATATATTATTTTTTACTCATAGAAAGAAATAATAATTATAAAAACTGGATTTTATTATCAGTAATAACTTCTTTAGGATTTTATGCAAAATTTGAGATACTGCTATTATCTGCAATCATGTTTTTTTACTTTTTATTTAATATCAATAAGGATTATGCAAAAAAACTAATAGTATCTGGATTTATATTTTTTACAGCTATATTACCTGAAGTAATATGGTTGGTTAAAAATGACTATATAACTATAGTTTATATATTTAACAGTGTTTCGACAGCTAAAAACCATTTTAACTTAATAGTTAAATTTTTATTAGGGCAATTATATAATCTAATACCTATAGTATATGTTTTAGCTCCAATACTAATACTATTTACATTACTTAAAATAAAGAGATTATTTTTATATCAGAGAATTTCTTTCAGATATTTTAATCATCCTCTAATTATTACTGGTCTTTATCCATTATTTTTTTTCTGGATTGCGCAAACAATAATTGGTGAATTTCCAGCTGGATGGCTTATGGTTATTATGTCTTTATTTTTACCTGCCTTTTATAAGCTATTTAACTTTAAGCTAAAACATATAAATTTCAAAAAATTAGTAATAATATTACTAACTTTACAAATAACTATATTCTCTATTTATAATGGCGCGAAATATTTCAATAGCATCCTTATTCAAGAGAATATTGGTAATAGTTTATCAATAGAAGCTGATAACTTTTGGGAACAGTATAATAATCAACCTATGAGTTATATTGCTGGCTATGATCCTGGATATATTTACTTAGCTGCATTCTCCAAGAGTAAGCCTATTTTCTTAAGAGACTATACTCTTGCTCCTAAAGATACACAAATTCTCATTGCCTTAGAAGGTTGTAATGATAGTGATATTAAAGATATTGAAAAAGCAGGTTTTGAAATATTACATCATAAATGTACAAATATAGAATCTGTTAATAAATATAAAAATCAGAAAAAACTAATTTCTTTATTTATTATAGAAAAATTTTAATTCTTTGAAAAAAATAAGAAGGATATTAATATATAAAATTAAACTCTCATGAAATCAGCGTGAACTAATTTTACTTTGTATGGATGTCTTTGTAATGCTTTTATTATTACTTTTTCTTCTTTTCCATCAATTTTAAGAGTGATTTCGCTAGAGAAGAATGCTTTATCTTCTGTAGAGTGTAACACTTTATCGTGATCTAAAGTAACTGATAATGCCTCTTGACCCGCACCGTATACAACAGCAGGGATTTTTCCATCTTTTCTTAGACGGCGGCTCGCACCAGTTCCTAAGTCTGTTCTTTTCTGAGCTTCTAAAACAAAACTTGCCATTTCATAATTCCTTTTATTAATTTTGAACATATATAATTAATCTATGCGACCCTAGATTAACCTGTGAATTATAATAGAATAATATAGAAACTTCAATAAAGTACTACAAGAAATTAATCGACAAGACCATCCATTCTAAAGATATCACTAACTGACTCTTCTTCATTTGTCTTTTTGATGATTTGAGCTAACAATGGCGCTAGAGAAATAACTTTTATTTTAGGGCAATTTCTTGCAGCTTCATTAAGAGGGATAGTATCTGTAACGATAACTTCATCTATTGCAGAGTTGTTAATATTCTCTATAGCATTTCCAGACAATAGAGGATGCACACAGAAAGCTGAAACTTTTGATGCTCCACCCTTCTCTACTAATGCTGTAGCTGCTTGACACATAGTCCCACCTGTATCCATAATATCATCAACTAGAATACAGTGCTTACCGTCAACTTCACCAATTATGTTCATAACTTCTGCGACGTTTGGCTTAGGGCGTCTCTTATCAACTACAGCGATTTCTACACCTAAGTTTTTAGCAACAGATCTAGCCCTAACAACACCACCCATATCTGGTGATACAATCTTTATGTTATCGTATTTTTCTGGATTATTTCTAACATACTCAAGGAATATCTTTGTCGCAAAAGCATTATCAAAAGGAATATCAAAGAAACCTTGAATCTGCTCTGCATGGATATCTACAGAAAGTATTCTATCCAAACCAACAGCTTGCAGCATATTTGCAACAACTTTAGCAGAGATAGGAACCCTAGCTGATTTTGATCTTCTATCCTGTCTAGCATAACCGAAATAAGGAAGTACCGCTGTAATTCTATCAGCTGAAGATCTTTTTAAAGCATCTATAAGAAGTACTAATTCCATTAGGTTATCACTTGGTGGAAAAGTGGACTGAATTATAAAAATATCTTTACCACGAACATTCTCATTAACAACTACTTGGATTTCGCCATCTTTAAACTTATCTACGACAGCATTACCTAACGTTACACCTAAAGCATCAGCAACCTTATTTGCCAAGTTTTTAGATGCATTACCACTAAATATCATTAAATCATCCGAATGGGAATGAGTATGAAAATGAGACATTTTAAAATTTTCCTAATAACAAGCTATACAGACCACAAGCTATATTCTAAACTTTTTTAACACCTTTAAAAAGCCAATTAATCAAAGATTTAATAAAGTTTTCTTTTTTAGATAAAAGTTATTGAAAAGCCTTAAAATATTTGTATAATTTACCCTATCACTCCGGAGAAATGGCTGAGTGGTCGAAAGCGGCGGTCTTGAAAACCGTTGACTGTAACAGGTCCGGGGGTTCGAATCCCTCTTTCTCCGCCATATAATGAAAGCTCTTAGAAATAAGGGCTTTTTTTATGTCTAAATGCTACAAAATCAGCTAGATATAAAACGACATTATCCTTAAACGTTCATATTATATACCATAGTCAAAGCTTGGCTTTTTACCAAACAGTTGTATAATTAGCCAACCTCTTTTATGGTTTTAAAATATGATTAAACAACCTAAATTTTCCAGCATTAGTAAAATTAAAGAAATTGCTGAACTATATAATCTAATATCTGATGAAAATATTATTCTACTTGATATTAATCACTATAAACAATCTACAGAAATAACCTGTGGCCCAGCTGCGACTATTAGCTTACTTAACTATTATGAGCTATTAGATGATTCAGAAGTAAATAAGCAAACAGAACTTGAATTTGCAAATGATGCAGATACTGGAAACATATACGGTACAAGAGCTCAAAAGCTAGCTGAAATACTAAGCAAATATAATCTCAAAATTCACTCTGGTATAAATGGAAATATAAAACAGATAAGAGAAAATATAGAAAAAGGTATACCTACATTAGTAAATTGGTTTGACTGGGGTGGTCACTGGGCACTAGCTGTTGGGTACCAAAAATTAGGAGAAACGATGGCGGAAGATAAAGATCTTATATTTTTAATAGATCCTGCATCGCATCATACAAATATTAAATCTCCTTATGGATTAACTATATTAAATCCAAGTAAATTTGAAAAGATGTGGATAGATTCAGAAGGAGTCGCCGGTATTTATATCACTGCGATACCTGAAACATTAGCTTTATAAACGACATTTTACTATCCAATATCTATAAATTTTAAATCAAATCAGATTAATATAAAATATAATAATAACTTTATTAAATTATATAACAAGTAGGTTAGGTATTAATTTGAATTTTGTTTAATAAAAGGAAAAATAAATGGCACATATTATACATATTATTGTAAGTAGCGACTGGTTTATTTTATTTACAGGCATAGCAAGTATTATTTCTTTATTTATTGGTGGTAAAGCTTTATATAATGTCAATAAAGTTACAAAACAGATAACAAAAAATTCTTATAATATTAAACAAAGTGCTGGTAACAACAGTAATATAGCTGGCAGGGATATTCATGGATAATAAAAATAGTAACACTCATCAAAGTGCTGGTAATAATAGTAATGTAGCTGGTAGAGATATAAATACTTCTTTGTATAAAATTGATACTATTAATAATACTTGTCACGCTTACCTTTCAGCCAAATATGATTTTGTAAATCTTGGAGGTGTTTGTCATTTATATAGCTATTTAAAGTACTGGATCATGGTACCTTTAATATTTTTTAGTATTTTCTTAATTAACATAATTTTTTTTAAGATAGTTACTATATCTATTATTAGTTTTATTCTATTCATTCCATCTTTACTTTTATATATTATAAGATCCAATGAATATGATAGCTTAAGATCTAATGGATTCTGTTGTACTTGTAGCAATAAGCTTTATTTTTTAGACTATGATTCAAACTATATTATTAGATATGAAGTCAAAGGAATCTGCCCTATACAAGGGTGCAATTATGCAATGCACTTTACAACTGTTGTAGCAAATCAAGAAGGTTATAAATATGCTGTTGCATGTTATAATTCACCTCCTCACCGCTTTAGATTTAACTTTTCAGGTGAAGGTGAACTAATAACATCATTAACTCCGATACCAAAGAATCCAAGAAGTTAAAACTGGAGAGCCTAATTGTTATGAAAAAAGTGACATATAAAGATATGGTAGAAACTATCCTAAAAGAATTTAAAAAAAGTCATAAAAATAAAATATTTTTTTATTTAGATCAAAACATATATAACATCTACAAAAAGGGATCTACATATTCAGGTACACAACCAAATAAAAACAATTGCCATATTATGATTCTATTAATAGATAAATATGGTGAAAGTATAATAAGGCAATTTAATTATCTTAGAAATGAGTTTATAAAGATAGATGAAAATCTTATAAGCAGTAGCAATAAGTCTATGGTTAATATAGCTATTACAGATATTGATAAAATTAAAAAGTATTTTAAAATCAGTTCTTTGTGGAAAATTATAATATATCCTAGCTTAGCTTTTATAGGCTTTGCAGTAGCATATTTTGCTCAAACGATTATTCCTATTTTAAAATTTTATAAATGACATACCATGATTTAGCTAATAGTATTATAGCTGGTAAATATATTTGTGATATATCAGATAAGACTTGGAACTCAGCATTTAAATATATAATAAGTAACCTTCAACTTTTTAAGTTTGATAGAGATGCTATTCACTTAATGTGGACAGAAAATGGGGGACATATTAGAAAAAAAGTTGCAGATGATAATCTAGTATTAGAATTTCTTAAAAGAACGCTCCCAAAATATAATGGTGGGAATATGACTTTATATCGTGGTGAATGTGAGTTTCTATATAAGGATAATAAAATTGGATTTAGCTGGACACCTAAGATAGAGGTTGCGAAAATGTTTGCTAGAGGATTAAATGCGATTGAGTCACGGGGAGTATTATTAAAAGCAAATGTAAGTAAAAATGCAATATTGTGTGAACCTAATAACCATAGTTCAAAATGGTTAAGAGAATTTGAATATATATGTAATCCAAAACTTATTAAAAATATAGAAGTTCTTAAATACTTTGAGAAGTATAAATGATGTGTTTTTAACACCACTTAATTTATACTAAAAAAATAAAATCAATCATCAACCCAATTCTGCATAGTATTTATTAGGTCTGTAAAAACATCTGCCATTAAAAGCAGATCAGCTTCATGACTATGATTATCTTCTTTATTTAAATCTTTGATTCCATCTAAGAATTTAATAGATTTAAACTGAAACTTTGTATTTGTAACCATTGCTAACTGCTCACGCCAAACTATAGCAAGCTCTGTGATATAACCACCATTATCAATAAAAGCTTTAATATTATCATTCAGCATACCACTACCCTGACATGATATATTTGCGATACTATCACCTACTGCACTAGTTAGCTTACATTTATCTGCTAGCTCAACATCTACAGGATAGGCATTATCTACAAGCCATGTTGTTAATATATCTGTTTCTTCTTTTATAACTGGTTCAAACTTAAGTTCACATCTTTGTAACAGCTCTAAAACTTCTGTAACCTGTTTATCAGATACACTATTTATAACTAGATAATTATTAGTCAAATCCAAATAGCCAAAGGTCTTTTTAAATTTACTAAATGCTTGAGGGAGAAGTCTTTGTTCAACATCTTCTTTGATTTGAGTTTTTTCCTTTTTACTAACGTATCTAGTTAGTTCAAGCTCTTCGATATGTTCTTGTGCTTGCTCATTTATTACTTGAGCTGGTAGAAGCTTATCTTCATTTAGCAAACAAAAAGCTGCTAGGTGATTAAACCTAAATAGACACTTCTCATCATCTTTGACAAAAGGATTTATGAAACCTCTAGAAGATTTCTGCAAATTACTACACGGTTTAAATGCTAATTTATTTAATGACTCTTCAAGATAGTCAATATTTACATCTGTGATTTTAAAAGCTGTAAGATTTTTAAAAAACATTAGTTTTACTCATATAAGATAAAGTATCTGACAATAATAAAACATCTGGCTTTAAAGTAGAACAGTAACTCTCAAAAAGCTATAGAAAATTAGAACTTTTGTAATTTAGAGATTTCTCAAAACCATTTTAATATTTTCAACATGATGTATAATATCAACTTTCAAAATATTAAATAATTTTCTTGGATAAACATATGTCACAAATAGTTGTATGTGCGATGTATAAGTTTGTTACATTAGAAGACTTTGAGGCAATGCGTCAGCCTCTTTTAGATGTGATGATAAAGAATAATGTTAAAGGGACTCTACTTTTAGCAAATGAAGGAATCAATGGTACTGTTGCGGGAACTCGTGATGGTATAAATAGTTTATTAGAATATTTAAAGTCAGACTCTCGTTTAGCAGATATTGATCACAAAGAATCGTTTCATGAGCAAATGCCTTTTTATCGCTCAAAAGTTAAACTAAAAAAAGAGATTGTAACTTTAGGTGTTGATGAGATTGATCCAAATAAAGTTTGTGGCAAATATGTAAAGCCAAAAGACTGGAATGCTTTAATCTCTGACCCTGAAACTCTACTTATAGATACTCGTAATGAATATGAGATAGAGATTGGCACATTTAAAAATGCTGTAAATCCTCACACAGAAAACTTTCGTGACTTTCCTGAGTATGTCGACGAGAATTTAGATCCTAAAAAACATAAAAAAGTGGCTATGTTTTGTACTGGTGGTATCAGATGTGAAAAGTCTACCGCCCTACTAAAAGCTAAAGGCTTTGATGAGGTTTATCATCTACAAGGAGGAATCTTAAAATACTTAGAAGAAGTACCAAAAGAAGAAACTATGTGGAAAGGTGAATGTTTTGTATTCGACTCAAGAGTTGCCGTAAACCACGATCTTGAGAAAGGTAGCTATGACCAATGTTTTGCTTGTCGTATGCCAATTACAGAAGAAGATAAAAAACGTCCTGAATATGTTAAGGGTATAAGCTGTCATCATTGTTATGATAAAGCTAGTGAAAAGCAAAAAGCTCGCTTTGCTGAACGTGAAAAGCAATCTCAAATAGCAGCAGAAAAAGGTTTTCTACACGTTGGTGATGAAGCTAAAGAGCTAGCTAAATTAAACAAAGCTAAGAAGCTAGAGGCTAGAGAAGCTGCTCGTGAGAAAAATAAGAAATAGAATTATTAATCAATTATTTAAATAAATACCATCTTCTTTTATTGAAATTTTCTGCTGTTTCAAAAGAGTTCCTATAGCTCTTTTAAAGGCTAGTTTACTTATACCAAACTGTCTTTTTATTGCTTCTGGATCAGATTTATCATTAAATGGTGCAAATCCTCTATGAGTCTCTAGATAATCTTCAATCAAGCTAGCATTTTTATCCAAGTCTTTATGTACTAGCTGTAAAGATAAATCTATACGACCATCATCACGAACGTTTTTGATATAACCCTTTATAGATTGCCCAAAGCTTAATCTTGTGAAAACTTCAGAGCTGTAAAGCACTCCCCAGTAAGTATTATTTATAATTGCTTTATAACCAATAGTTGTTGAGTTGGCAATAATAAGATTTACCTCTTGATTAGCTTCTAGATCACCCTCTGCATAATCCTTTATAAATTTATTTATCTTAGATGACGCTGTGATTCGTCCACTAATCTTATCTAAATACAAATATACTAAATAAGATTTTCCTTCTTCAAATGGTCTATGCTGTTCAGCTAATGGTACAAAAAGATCTTTATCTAATCCCCAGTCTAAAAAAGCACCTATTTTACCAATACTTTTAACTGTTAAGTAAGCGACTTCTCCGACTGCTGATATACCACTTTTCATAGTAGCTACTAGTCCAGAATTAGAATTATGATATAAAAAAACTTGTACATTATCCCCTGTTTCTAAGTTCTGTCCTTCAGACACTGGTAATATTGCTTCACCCAGCTCTAAAGCATCAAGAATTATATAGTTAGCTTTTTTATCCAAAACTTTTAAATTGTGGTATTTACCTATCGAAATCAAAATAATAGCCTCTAAAATTTAATAGAAAAGTCATCTATGCTCAATATTAACATACTTATGGATTTATATACTTAGCCAACGCCATATAAAGGTTAATTTATTGATTGTTTATTACCATAATTGTAGTATTCATATGCAATAGATATTTTATAAAATCATAGATGCTTAAATTAGATACAGATTTTTTTAATAAAGATGCCAAAGCTTTATCTATAGATTTAATAGGTAAAGTAATCTGTAGAAAATACAATAACTTGCTTTTACAAGCTCAAATCATTGAGACTGAAGCTTATAATATCGATGATAAAGCAAGCCATAGCTCTTTAGGATATACAGAAAAGCGCAAAGCTATGTTTATGCCAGCTGGCACAATCTATATGTACTACTCTAGAGGTTATGACTCTCTTAACATTTCTGCAAAAGGCGATGGTGCGGCTGTTCTTATAAAATCAGCAATTATTTTTCCAGAGGCTATAAATAATAAAGAAATGATTAATACAATGTTAGAACTAAATCCTCGTGTAAATAATAAAGTAAGAGATATAGGAAAACTCCTCTCAGGACAAACGCTACTTTGCAAAGCATTAAATATTAAAGTAAAAGATTGGGATCAGAAGACTTTTAATAATGATCTATTTATTGCTGACTCCGGATACAAACCAAATAAAATTATTTCAACTACTAGACTCGGTATTCCAGAGCATAGAGATCCTCATTTATTAAATAGATTTGTTGATTACAAGTATGCAGATAGAGCAACAAAAAATCCTTTAACAAATCGAGCTAAAAATTATGAGATTATTTCCTAGACTTTATTGAACCTTGAAGAGCTTTACGTATAGCCTCCTCAACACTTTTTGATTCATTTATTGAAGAGCGAATCATTTTTTCAGCTTCTTTTTGTTTATAACCTAATACTAATAGTGCATCAACGGCTTCTGAGAAAATACTATTTCCTTGCATATGAATTTCTGTAACACTTATAGAAGTAGTTGCCACAGTTAGTCCTTCTGCTGTTGGTGAAGAGCCATATATTTCACCAGAGAGTTTTATCATCTTATCGTATATCTCAATGACTAATCTTTCTGCTGTTTTTTTACCAATACCTGGAATAGTTGCTAAAAGTCCATAATCTTTATTTTCTATACAATGAAGTAAAGTATTACACTCCATGCCTGAAAGTATAGCTATTGCGGTTCTAGCCCCTACTCCACTTACTTTGATAAGCTCTTGGAAAACTTTTTTATCAAGCTTTGACTTAAAACCATAAAGTTGCTGAGCATCTTCTCTAACAACAAAATGAGTATAAAGAGTAACTTCTTCCCCAACGTTGCCTAGTTTGTATAAAGTTGTCATCGGTACTGCAACTTCATAACCAACCCCATTTACATCTATTAATAGCATCGTAGGATCTTTATCTAAAAGTTTTCCTCTAATTAAACCTATCATGTGGTATATACCTTAAGACTATGATTTTAATGTCATTTCATTTACAGTAAATTCTTTAATACAGCCTTCTGTTGCTGATCTAAATTTTTCTATATGCTCACTCTCTAAATGCTCTACCCAAGACTCTCTAGTTTTCCACTCTTCATAAAAAAGAAAATGTGTAATATTATCATTATCTTGATGCAGCTTATATTGCAAACAACCAGGCTCACTCATCGTGGGTTCAATAAGTTTAGTAAGCTCTGCTTTTATAAAATTAATTTTATCACTCTTAGCTTTAATATTAGCTATGATTATTATCGACATGTTTAATCCTACTTTATTCGTTTATTAGTAACTTTGCTAGCACCTGTTAATCTAGCTAAACTTTTACTACTATGATAATGACATATTGCAACTGCTAAAGCATCTGCTGCGTCCTCTTGTGGCTTCTTACTTAACCCTAACAATGATTGAACCATGTGCTGAACCTGTGACTTAGCTGCTCCACCAGTACCAACTACTGCTTGCTTAACCTGTTTAGCTGAATACTCACTAACAGATAAAAGATTATTAGCCAAAGTACACATAGCAACTCCTCTAGCCTGACCAAGCTTTAGAGCTCCCATAGGATTCTGAAACATAAATATTTGTTCTATAGCTGCCTCTGTCGGTGAGTATATTTTTATAACTTCATTTATACCATCGGCAACTTGCTTTAGTCTATTAGCAGTTTCTTTTTCTGTAACACGGATACAACCACTAGCAACGTAGTAAAGCTTATTTTCAAAAGATTTTATTACGCCAAAACCAGTGATTCGAGAACCTGGGTCTATACCCAATATAACCATTTTATTAGAACATCCTAAGAGAGCTGCTCTAATACTTCTTGAGAAAAATTAGCATTAGAATAAACATTTTGTACATCATCAAGATCTTCCAGCCTATCAATAAGAGCAATGATTTTTTCTGCTGTTTCTAAATCAAGGTCAGCTTTAATATCAGCATCAAAAGTTATTTCTGCTGATTCAGCATTAAAGCCCTTTTCAACTAAAGCTTCTTGTACATCAGAAAACTCTTGAGGAGTTGTGATCACATCTATAGAGCCATCATCATGTGCTATCACATCTTCAGCACCGACCTCTAATGCCACTTCCATCAAAGTATCCTCATCAACACCTTCGATAAAAGAGATAATGCCTTTTTTATTAAACATATATGATACTGAACCATCCGTTCCTAAGTTACCACTATGTTTTGTAAAGGCATGACGAACTTCACCAACAGTACGGTTACGGTTATCAGTCATACAGTCAACTAAGATAGCTACACCGCCTGGACCATAACCTTCATATCTTACTTCTTCTAAATTTCCACCCTCTTCACCACCAGCACCTTTTTTAATAGCACGCTCAATAGTATCTTTACTCATATTATTAGCTAATGCTGTTGCTACTGCGGCTCTTAACCTAGGATTAGAGTCTTTATCACCGCCACCAAGTCTAGATGCTACAGTGATCTCTCTAATAAGCTTAGTAAAAACCTTACCTCTTTTAGCATCTTCTTTTGCTTTTTTATGTTTAATGTTTGCCCATTTACTATGACCAGCCATATTCTCACCTAAAAATTATATAAAACTAACAACTTTTTGAACTAACTTCTCTATTCCTTGAGAAGCCTCTAAAATATTTTTTGCACACATATAAGCTGGAGTAGAAACTAATTTAACGGTTTCATCAACACAAATATCAGTTGCTAGAGTAGGTATATGCTTTGCCCCTTTCTTTTCTAATATCTCTGCTGTGCTTTCATCAGTACCTATTGTTGCCTTAGTCCCTTCTGGATATATTAAAGGAATCATCATAGGAGCTATACATATGTAACCAGCTGGTTTATCTGCTAAATAAAAAGATCTTGCAAATTTAAGGACATCTTCATTCATCTTATATGTTTCATTTCCAACAAAAGCAAAATCTAAAATATTTTTAGCAGCTCCAAATCCACCAGGAAATATTACAGCATCATAATCATCACTATCAGCTGTTGCAATATCTACTATATTACCTCTAGCTATTCTTGCTGATTCTTCTAAAACATTACGTGGAGAAGCTTTTGCATCTACAGCTTGAGTAATATGATTTACTACATGCTTTTGCTCTTCATTAAGAGCTAGACACTGCCACTCCACTCCTTGCTTTTCTAGATATAATAATGTTAAAACAGCCTCATGAATTTCTGACCCGTCTAAATATCCACAGCCAGAAAGTACTACCGCTACTTTTGCCATATTTCACTCACCTTAATTTGTTAAATCTAAGTTATTTCTTTTGAATACTCTATCGGCCCTATAGCTTGACCTAACCATAGGTCCAGATGCAACTTCTAAAAAGCCCTTACTTAATCCTACTCTTCTATATTCTTCAAATAGTTGAGGTGTTACAAATCTTTGTACACTTAGGTGACTTTTTGTTGGCTGCATATATTGACCAAGAGTTATTATATCAACTTTAGACTTTATAGCATCATCCATCGTTTGATATATCTCTTCATCAGTCTCTCCTAACCCTACCATAATACTAGTTTTTGTAAGTACATTAGGATTTTTTTCTTTTACATATTTTAGAAAATCAAATGTTTGCCAGTAACCTGCTCTAGGATCTCTAACTTGTTTTGTTAATCTTTCAACTGTTTCAACATTCTGAGCTATTACGTCAACTTTAGTATTTAAAATCTTATCTATACTTTTTTCAACTCCAGCAAAATCAGGAGTTAAAGCTTCTACTTTTATACTAGGATCAAGCTTTTTTATTTCATTAATTGTGTCTGCATAATGTTGTGCTCCACCATCTAGTAAATCATCTCTATCAACAGATGTTAAAACAACATATTCAAGACCCATTAGTTTAACACTTTCTGCAGCATTTTTAGGTTCTTCTCTGTCAAGCCAACCCTTTGGGTTACCCGTATCTACAGAACAAAACTTACAAGCTCTTGTACATACGCTTCCCATAAGCATTATAGTTGCTGTACCATGCGACCAGCACTCATTTATATTTGGACACTTAGCTTCTTCACATACAGTAGAAAGTTTATGTTTCTTTGTTATAGATTTTACTTTTAAATACTCTTTAGAATTTTGCTTTTCTACTTTTAACCAATCTGGTTTTCTAATATGTATAGAGTTTTCTTTTTTATTTCTTATTCCATCTTTAACTGCAGAAAACCCCTGCTCTGTAGTATATTTAGAACCACTTTCAATTTTAATTTTGATATTAGAAATTTCTTTCATAAATTTAAGAAAACTCGTTTATTTATAAATTTTTAATACATTATAAGAAATAAACATGTTTTTATAAACATCATATACATAAAATTTTATTTTTGAATAATATGTCAGAAACCTTTATAATTATTAGGTTGTGATAGAAAAATTTAGATTAAGAGGAAATAAAAATGTTATCAAAAAAATTAGAAGATGTTCTAAATGCCCAGTTTAACTATGAAATTGAATCGGCTCATATTTATTTAGCTATGGCTGGTGCAACTGCTGATTTAGGACTAAGTGGTTTTACAAATTGGTTTATGGCTCAATATGAAGAAGAACTTTTTCATGCAAAAAAAATGATGAAATTCATAAATGATAAAGGTGGTCGTATAGAAGTTAGAGGCTTTGATGCTCCTAGAAATAAATTCTCTTCACTTTTAGACGTTTTTGAAGAAACTTTAAAGCATGAAGCAGATGTTACTAGAAAGTTTTATGAAATAATGGATATTGCTTTAGAAGAAAAAGAGCATGCTACAAAAAGTTTCTTACAATGGTTTATAGATGAGCAAGTTGAAGAAGAAGCTAACGTTTGTGATATGATAAACAAAATCAAACTAGTTAAAGATGCTGGTTTGTATTTATTAGATCAAGAAGCTGCAAAGAGAACATTCAAGCCTCAAAATCCTTTATAATCTATACTTTATACTTCTTTCTTATAAATGCTATAATTGGCAAATTAATAAATAATATTCTGCTTCTTTTAAACACATGAAAATGTATATTTATAATCACTGCCCTTACTGTATCAAAACTAGACTTGTTGCTGATCTAAGCAATCTAAAATATGAGACAGTAATATTAGCAAATGATGATGAAAAAGCTCATGTAGATAAAATAGGCTCTAAACAAGTACCTTTTATAGAGAAAGATGATGGTGAATTTTTAAAGGAAAGTAATGATATTTGTGAATATATATCTAGATTACAAAACTTTAATATAGCTACTAGTCAAAATAATATAGAATTGAAAAACTTAATTTCTGAACTTCAGAATATCTCTAAAAAAATTACTTATTCAAGAGTTCCTTACCACCTTAACAATAAAAAAGACTTTCCAACCCAAAGTGCTAAAAATTATTTCATTAACAAAAAGAGCTCTTATATTGGTGATATGGATGAACTATACAAAAATCCTCCCAAAGAAATTATTTTAGAAGTACAGACTTTACTTGATAAAATAGATAAATATATAAATTATCCTTTTATTAATGGCGATAAATTTTCTTGGGATGATATTAATATTTTCCCTTTTTTAAGTTTAATTACTATAATGAAAGACTTAGTTAAAATACCTGTTAATGTAGAGAAGTACCTTAAAGGTATAGAAGAAAAAACAAACATTAAATTATATTAATAAGTGTAAAAATGATTATATCAATTGAAGCTATAGATAAAGTCCTTCCACAAACACAGTGTACAAAATGTGGCTATGATGACTGTTATAATTATGCAAAAGCTATAACTAATGGCGACACTCATAACAAATGTATTACTGGTGGAAAAAAAACAATAAAAGAGCTATCTAAACTCCTTAATAAAAAAGAAATTCCTCTTGATGAATCTTTAGGTTTAGAGAAACCTAGAGCAATAGCAAAGATTGATGAAGATTTATGTATAGGCTGTACTAAATGTATACTTGCTTGCCCTGTTGATGCTATTGTTGGAGCAAAAAAATTAATGCATACGATCATAGAATCAGAGTGTACAGGTTGTGAGCTATGTATAGAGCCCTGCCCTATGGATTGTATATCTCTAGTTGAATTAGCTGAAAATAAACAACCAGAAAAACTAACAGATGAACAATATACTGAACAAAAAAATCACTTTAGAGATAGATATATTTTTCATAAACAAAAACAGTTACAAACAAAAGAAAAGCAAAGAGATACATATAAAAGCATCGCATCTGCAGAAGATATGGATAAAAAAGCATATATTGCCGCATCATTAGCTAAATTTAGAAATAAGAAAAAAAACACTAATGAATAAAGAAAAAAGAATCAAAATCTTCGAAACATTAAAAGAGCATAACCCAAGTCCAACTACAGAGTTAGAATATTCCTCTACTTTTGAACTTTTAATTGCTGTTATATTATCTGCTCAAGCAACAGATGTTAGTGTTAATAAAGCTACAGCGGTATTATATAAGATAGCAAACACTCCAGAACAAATTTACAACTTAGGATATGAGAAGCTTGCTGAATATATAAAATCAATTGGTTTATATAAGACTAAAGCAAAAAACGTTATACATACATGTAAAATCTTAATCAATAAATTTAATAGCATAGTTCCTAATAATATGGATGATTTAGTATCTTTACCTGGAGTCGGTAGAAAAACCGCAAATGTTATTTTAAATACAGCTTTTGGAGAACCAACAATGGCTGTCGATACTCATATTTTTCGACTAGCTAATCGAATTCCAATAGCTAAAGGTAAAAATGTAGTTGAGGTTGAAAAAAAGCTATTAAAAGTAATACCTAAAGAATATTTAAAAGATGCTCACCATTGGTTAATACTACATGGCAGATATATCTGCACAGCTCAAAAACCAAAATGTATAAATTGTGTTATTTTTGAATACTGCGAATATAAAGATAAGGAAAAATACATATGATATTCTCTCAAGATAGAAATGAATTACGTATGCTATACATATCCAGTTGGCAGAAATTTCAAAATAAGAAAGTTCTTACCCCTCTAGAAGAGCAGATAGTTAGAATTATAGAAAAACACCCTGAATATCAATCAATGCTAACTGAAAAAAATATAGATACAGATTATTCTCCTGAAAGTGGTCAAGTAAATCCTTTCCTACATATGAGTCTTCATTTAGCAATAATAGAGCAATACCAAACTAATAGACCTTTGGAAATTAGAAACATTTATAATAAACTTGTAGAAAAGTATAAAGATGAGCATAAAGTTCATCATATTATGATGGATCATCTTGCTGAAGAAATTTGGAAGTCTCAAAAATATAACACCATTCCAAATGAAAAAGATTACGTAGCTAATTTAGAAAAGGTATTAAAAGAATAACTCTATGGAAAGACAAATAGTAAGTAATAAAGCTCATAGCAACATATATTTTAGCCAGCCTCAAGGGCTACATATAATTGCCATTATTACTTTATGCGTCTCAACTGGCATAGATCCATTTATGTCTTTACTTAATATCTATAGTGAAGTTGGGATATTTTATACTCGTGGAGATTATTTTTTTGTAATATTTTTTGCTGCTACTTTTGGATGTATAAGTAACTACTTACTAGGGTCAAATAAATCAATTATTCATGGTCTACAGTTTATAATGGTCGCTTTACTTTTTTCAACTATACATAACATACATATTTTTGGACTGGCTGTATTTGCTGTTGGCTTAACAGTTGTTATATCTAATCTTTTATTTAGTTTAAGCTCTTTCTATCTAAAGGCAGATTCTAGGAGACTTTACGGCTTTTTAGGTTTTTTTTCTAGCATTATACTAGGTGTCATCATTGGTGATGTTATTCACTATTTTTTTGTAAAAACATTATTTGACTTTAGAGTTTTCTATTTTATTGTTATATTTTTTACTCTTATTTTTTTCCTAAAATATAGCTATAAATTAAATACTTCATTAAATAATAAAACAGAGAGATTTAATATAAGTGTATATGGAGTATTTACTATATATATCGCTTTTTCATTAATAGTTCTTTATTACTTAAATAATTTAGCTATATTTAGTTTGTTTAATATGGCAGTTTTCCCAATCGCACTAATAATACTCACCACTTTAACATTAATAAATAATAAAGAAGATGGGAAAAAACTTTTAAAATATATTTATTTTTGTTTATTTATAATAATAATTAATAAAATTATCTACTTAACATTTTTAAAATATGAGCTTAATCTAAAAGATCTTCATATTAACTCCAGCTCGAACGTATCTATTTTCCTAGCGGTTGAATATATTTTCTGCTTATTAATATATTTTGCATGGAAAGCTCGGATATTAACTCTAAAAATAAGTTCCATAACTAATTTAAAGCTTATTAAACTAATATTTTATATAGAAGTTTTTAAAATCCTCTTACTTGCGGTTGCTGTAGTATTTGTAGGAAAAACAATAAGCTTAATAATGTTTATACTAGCAACAGTTATATCATTATTAATTAATGTATTTATCGTCCCTGTGTTTTTCTCTTTAGGTAAATTACTTGCAGGAAGTAAAAATGAAATTACAATAACTGCTTGTTTATTTTTAACTTTCTCTTCCTTAATCTTTATCTCATATCTATACGCTTAAAAGCTCTTATTTAATTTAGAAGCTATTTATGTTATATTATTAGCGATTTAAATATATTAAAATTGAATTAATTCAGATGAGGAAAACACAATGAATAATTTTGAAAATAATACTAGAGTTATAGATTCTTTAAGCCAAGAGTCAGCAATTAGAGCTAATAAAGTTCTTAGAAATACTTATTGGTTACTATCTATGACTTTACTTTTTAGTGCTTTTACTGCTTTTATAGCAATGCAATCTGATGCTGGATTTATAAATCCTCTACTTATGATTGTAGTTTATATAGGATTATTATTTGGTATTAATGCAACTAAAAACTCTCCTATGGGAATAGTTTTAACTTTTGCTTTAACTGGTCTTCTAGGATATACACTAGGTCCTATTTTAAGTATGTATATAGCTACATTTAAAAATGGAGCAGAGCTTATAGCGATGGCTCTTGGTTCAACTGGTGCAATATTCTTAGGTTTATCTGCAATAGCTATGAGCCCTGCAAGAAACTTTAATCGTCTAGGCTCATTCTGTGCTATTGGCGCATTAGTTGCTATTGTATTAATGATTTTAAACATATTTCTACATGTCCCTATGTTATCTGTTGTTATTTCTATAGCTTTTGCTTTTATATCTGGTGGTTTTATATTATGGCAGACAAATGCTATTGTTAGAGGTGAAGAAACTAACTACATATTAGCTACTGTTAATATATATGTTTCTTTATTTAACATCTTCGTTACTCTACTTCAATTCTTTGGCGCTATTGCTGGTGACAGAGACTAATTATTCTTATTTTTTTATACTTTAACTTTCTTTAAACATGATTCCTAATACCATAAATTCTAAAGACACTATAATTTCTAATGCTTATGGTCCTTCTTTTAGTATTTTCATAAAGGAATTTATAAAAAGTAATAATAATTTTCATTTTATAATTACAGAAGACTCTCAACAAGCATCAAAAATCTATGAAGAGCTAAAATATCTAACAAAAAACTCTAAATTTGAAATATTATATTTTCCTAGTTTAGAAATACTTGCTTATGATAGATTTTCGGCTTCCAATGATATCTTATCTACTAGACAAAAAATATTATACAAATTAGAAAATAATCCTAAAAATACTATTTTAGTCTCTAATATTTCTACAATTTTAAAGAAATTAGCCCCAAAGACATTTTTAGAACAAAATAGCTTTATCTTAAAAGTTAACGATACCTTTAATATCACTAAACAAAAATCTAAACTTATTGATCTAGGATATAGTTTTGTTAATAACGTATTTGAAAAAGGTGAATTTAGTATTCGTGGAAATATTATAGATATATATCCTATTGGATCAAAAGTACCTTATAGAATTGACCTATTTGATGACGAAGTTGATAGCATAAAAGAGTTAGATATAGAAACTCAAAGATCTTCAAATAGTATAGATGAAATTTGCTTAATCCCGACTCATGAGATTATTTACAATAATGATTCAATCAATCTTGCTCTAAATAAATTAGAAGAGGTTTTTGGAAGTACAGTAAGAGACAGTAGTATAGTAAAATATATCAAAAACAAAGAGTTTTTTAGTGGTATTGAATTCTATACTCCATTATTTTATAGAAAATTAGAAAGTATATTCGACTATTTACCTCAAAATTTAAATATCCATTTATTTGGTGATATTTATAGCTCTATTAATGCTTTTACTGAAGAAGTTAAAAATAGATACAAACAACTTAGTATAGATATTGATAGACCGATTTTAGAATATAGAGAACTTTTCTTAACTCTAGAGAATATACAAGAAAACCTTAAAAATTATAAAATAATAAAATGGTTAGAAAATGATATTAGTAAATCAAAAGTTTTGCCTATCAATAATTTACCAAATATAAATGCAAACTATAAACTAAATAAACCATTTAATAACTTACAAAATTTTTTAAATAATAAATCCTTTGAAAAGATAGTATTTTCAACAGATACCTTAGGAAGAGGAGAGATTCTTCAAGAGCATCTCAAAAAAATAGGGTTAAAACTATCTAATTTTAAAAGTTTAGATGATGCACTAAATTCAGACAGTAAATACTCTCTTATATATTCGCCTTTTCAAGAAGGTATTATCATAGCTGATAAAATAGTAATCATTACAGAGTCAGAGCTTTTTCCAGAACATACTAAGACTATAGCTAGATCTAAAGATTTTGATGACTTACCTACTGTTGATTTAAAAGACTTAACAGATTTAAAAAAAGGTATGCATATAGTCCATATTAACTATGGAATTGGAAAATATGAAGGTTTAGAAACCCTAGAGATTAATAACAAGAAAGATGAGTTTATATTACTAAAATATGCTGATAATGCAAAAATCTATGTTCCTGTAACATCTTTAAATTTAATAAGTATATATAACTCATCTATTACAGATAATATTGCTTTAAATAAATTAGGCACTGATAAATGGAGCAAGCAAAAAGATAAGGCTATAAAAAGAATTATTGATGTTGCTGCTAATTTATTAGAAATTTACGCAAAAAGAGAATTAAAACAAGGTTTCTCGAATCATCTTGATGAACAAGAGTATCTTAGATTTTGTGCTGATTTTCCATATGAAGAAACTTTAGATCAACAAAAAGCTATCTCTGATGTTTTTAAAGATATGATAGCAAGTAAGCCAATGGACAGATTAATCTGTGGAGATGTTGGTTTTGGTAAAACAGAAGTAGCAATGAGAGCCGCTTTCTTAGCAACTCATAATCAGAAGCAAGTAGCTATACTTGTACCTACTACAATATTAGCCCAACAGCATTATAATAATTTTAGAGATCGATTTGCTAATACCGCTGTAAATATAGAAGTTATTACTCGCTCAAAAACAGCAAAAAAACAAGAAGAGTTATTTGAAGATTTAGAGAAGGGTAATGTCGATATTATTATTGGAACACATAAACTTATCTCCTCTAAAATTAAATTCAAGAATTTAGGTTTACTAATAATAGATGAAGAACATCGTTTTGGAGTTGATCAAAAAGAGAAACTAAAAGCTTTAAAAGCCGAAATAGATATTTTAACAATGTCAGCCACACCTATCCCAAGAAGTTTGAGCATGGCTTTTTCATCACTTAGAGATCTTTCTATAATAGCCTCTCCTCCTGCTAAAAGATTATCTGTAAAAACTTTTGTTAAAGAATATGATAATAATATAGTTAGAGAAGCTGTCCTTAGAGAGACTATGCGTGGTGGACAAATATTTTATCTTCATAATCATGTTGAAACTATTCAAAAGAAAAAAGAAATCCTAGAAGAAATGTTTCCAAAGTGTAGGATTACAGTTGCTCATGGACAAATGAGTGAAAGAGAAATTCAAAAAGTTATGTTTGATTTTAAGCATAACAAATATCATATATTGCTTTGTACAACTATTATTGAAACTGGTATAGATATTCCAAATGCTAATACTCTTATTATAGAAAATGCTAATAAATTTGGCCTTGCTCAATTACATCAGCTAAGAGGCCGCGTCGGAAGATCACATCACCAAGCATATGCCTATTTACTAATTTCTGATGAAGCTAGCATTACAAAAGATGCCAAGAAAAGGTTAGATGCAATAGACTCTACAGACTCTCTTGGAGGTGGCTTTATGCTTGCTAATCATGATTTAGAAATTCGTGGAGCTGGTGAGATATTAGGTAAAGAGCAAAGTGGAAACATTGATGGCATTGGTCTAAACCTATATATGGAGCTATTAGATAAAACTATTGCCAATATAAAAGCTGGTAAAGAATTAAATGTTGAAGAGCTTATAAATGCTAATACTTGTGAAGTTGAGTTAAATATCCCTACTCTTATAACAGATGATTATGTTAATGATGTAAATACTAGATTAAATATTTACAAAAGAATATCTAAGGCAGATCATAAACAATTAATAGATATAAAAATTGAACTTATTGATCGTTTTGGACTACTTCCTTTAGAAGTGCAATATTTACTAAAAGTTGCTCATATTAGATTAGATGCTATAAAACTAGGAATCAAACAAATTAAAATGTTCAACACTAGTGGCAAAATAGCATTTTCAACACCATTAAAATTTGACCCTTCTTTACTAATAAAAGCTATTCAAAGTAAACCTATGGATTTTAAATTATCAAAAGATCAGGATTTACTTATAACCAAAATTACGAAAACAGCTGAAGAAAGATTAAGCTTTATAGAAAATTTTCTAAAACTTTTATCAAAAAATTAAATCTAATTAATAAATCTTTTTAATCTTAAAATTTTCATATTGCTTGACAATTTATTTTAAATTAATTGATATCGCTATAATATTAATTTATATTTAATTAAAAAGTTATCAAAAATAAATATATTTGCTGTATACATTAATTGAAATAACTTTTATACAACATATAATTAATAAAAATATTATATTTTAACTAACCAACTAAAGGAAAGCTCTATGAGAAACAAAACGAAATTAGTCTCAGCAGTTTGCGCATTAATGGGTTTAAGCTCATTTTCTATGGTAAATGCTACTCCTGTAAACAACGTTGAAACGTATGATTTTCAGGCACCATTTAAAGACTATAACAATAAAATAGTTCTAAAAATTAGTAATGTATCTTCTGCAAAAGTAGTTGAGTTTACTAGTAACTTCAAGCCTAAAACTGGTTGGGGAACATGTTTTGGAGCTAGAGCAGATCTTATTAAATATGATACTACTCAAAATACTGATGGTAACTTTACAACTAAGTTATCATTAAGTGATGGTGGATCATTAAACTTAACACAATCTTGTGACATCATGGGAACTGATTCTGGTAATGCTATTGTATTACCTGGTGTTGTAGTTCCTATAATATATGATTTAAAAGTTGATGGTAAAGATTTACAAATTGAAAGACCTTGTGCTGATAACGTATGTAAAGATCCCGCTCCAGGATATACTAATGCTGCATATTATGCTCAATGGGCAGTTTGGGGACGTAAATACGACCCATATACTTTCAAATATGACAAATTAAATACTATAATTTATGCTTTTATAGGCTTCGATAAATCAACTGGTAACATTAAAACTTTAGATGCTTCAGCAGACACATGGGGATTATCTGCAGCAGCTAGAGCAGCTCAAAAATATCCTTATTTAAAATCATTCTTATCATTTGGTGGTTGGACAAATAATGGAGTTACTACAGCTCCTATGTTTGAAGCTCTAGCTTCAAATCAACAAAGTATGCAAAATTTTGCTAAGCAGTCAGTAGAATTAATGCGTAAGCTTGGCTTCAACGGTATAGATATTGACTGGGAATGGTGGTCTGACTATGGCAATGAAGTTGCTCCATCTAAGAATATGTTAGCTTTCCTTAAAGTTCTTCGTACAGAATTAGACAAAGCTAGTCAAGCTGATGGTAAGAAATATTATCTTGCTATAGCTGTAAACGGCGCTAGAAGCCGTATAGAGGCTATGGAAAATCCTAGTAATCCAAACAGTGTACCTGACTTCTGGAAACAAGTTGGGCAAACTGTAGATGAAATTAATATCATGAACTATGACTATCAAGGTGCCTGGGGAACAGGATTCCCTGCATACTTCCAAGCATCACTTGATTTCCCTAGTGATACTCCATATCAAAATAAAGTATATACAGCTGGAGAATCACCAGCTGATGCTCAAGACAACGTTACTGATGCTGGTGATGGATCTACTTTAGATCAAGCAATAGGTAAAGAAGGTGGCTGGTCAATTAAAGGTTCCGTTGATGCTTATATTAAAGCTGGCGTACCTGCTAATAAACTAATTGTTGGTTTACCTTTATATGCAAGATCTATGACTGTAGATAGCGACACAAATGGAGGATTATTTGAAACTATAACAGCTCCTGGTTTCGGTGACTATGAAAATGGTGTATTTGACTATAAATGTTTAATTAATCCTATAAATGATCCTGTAAATGGTTGTGGTACATCAAAACCTGTAAGTGGATTATCTAATTTAAAATTCTATGATACAAAATCAAATATAGATATATTTAATAAGTATGGTAAAGTAGCGCTTCAACCTTGGGCATATAGTCCTTCCACAAAAACTTTCATTACTTATGATGATGTATGGTCTGTAGGTGAAAAAACTAAATATGCTAAGAGTATGAATCTTGGTGGAACTATGTTCTGGGAAGCTGATGGCGACTCTACAAATCCTAGTACATCTCTAATTGAAGCTGTAGCTAAAGTCTATCAGTCTGATGCTCTTTATGCATCAGTTGATAATATAACTGAAACATCTGCTAACATTTCTTGGAATAAGCCAGAAATTGATGGTTCTATAACTTATACAGTTATTCTTGATGGAAATACTGTGGCTTCAAACATTACTAGTCAGAATTATATTCTTACTAACTTAGAAGAAGGTGCTAGTTATAGTGTTGAAGTTATTGCTAACTCATCATCAGGTGCATCTAAGAAAGATAGCATTCAATTTACTACAATTGATAATACTATCCCAGAACCTACTCCAGAGCCAACTCCGACTCCAACGCCTGCACCTACTCCGGCTCCAACGCCTGCACCTACTCCGGCTCCAACGCCTGCACCTACTCCGGCTCCAACTCCGGCTCCTAGTGGTGATCATCCTGACTATGTTGCAGGAAACACATATGCTACTGGTGATATTGTTAGAGCTTCTGATGGTAATCATTACAAGTGTACAGAAGGTGGATGGTGTTCGAATTCAGCTTATAACCCCGTTGGAATATATGGTCAGTACGCATGGCAAAATGTAGGTTCAGCTCCGACTCCAACGCCAGCTCCGACACCTGCGCCAACACCGACTCCAACGCCAGCTCCGACACCTGCACCTACTCCGGCTCCAACACCTGCGCCGACTCCAGCTCCTAGCAATGGAACATGGGATTCTGGCAAGGTTTACAATACTGGAGATAAAGTAACATATAATGGTACAACATATACAGCTAAATGGTGGACACAAGGTGATATCCCATCAAATGGTGGTGTTTGGGAAAAACCATTTGTAGCTGGCGGTGCTTGGGATAAAGACCAAGCTTATACTGGCGGTCAAACAGTTACTTATAATGGAAACACTTATAAAGCTAAGTGGTGGACAAAAGGTGAGACTCCATCAAATAGCAGTGTTTGGGAAAAGCAATAACAAATACTATCTCTTCTGATCAAAAAGTTCTTGAGACTTTTTGATTTCTTTATAATTTATTCTTGTCCAATTAATTATTTCTTTTACATATACTAATAATGTTTCTCCAAGAGGTGTAAGCGAATAATATACACTTGGAGGTACTGTTGATTCTACTCTACGAGAAACTAAACCATTACGCTCTAGATTTCGAAGGCTTAATGATAATATTCTTTGTGAAATTTCACTGACATCACGTTGTAATTCACTAAATCGTTTAGTTTTATTTTCCAATAGCGATATCAAAATAATACTCCACTTATCTCCCACTAAACTTAAAATTTCTCTAAATGGTCTACAACTTTCCTCAGAATGTTTATTAGTAACATTTTTGTAAGTATCTGACATTTCTGTGCCTTCTTCCTTTTTTATTTTAATTAACAGAATATAGTTTATAGATTCTTAAGAAAAATAAAAAAGGATAAGAATAATGAAAAAAGTTTTACATATAAGAACAAGCAGCAATCTTCAAAAGTCTTTTTCAAGAAATGTTGGAGATAATTTGATAAGCCATTTTAAAAATACTATTCCTGAAACACAAGTTATAGAAAGAGATCTTGTGAAAGATACCATTAATCATTTAAATCCAAATTTTCTTAATGCTTTATTTACTAATGATGAAGCAGGGCTAGCCCTTTCAAATAAGTTAATAAATGAACTTTTTTCTGCTGATGTAATAGTTATAGAGTCTCCTATGTATAATTTTAGTATTCCTTCTATGCTAAAAGCTTGGATTGACCATATACTTGTTGCTCGAAAAACATTTCGTTATACAGAAAATGGTCCTGAAGGCTTAGTCAAAGATAAGAAAGCTATACTTATTCTTAGTAAAGGAGGAGTATATAGAGAAGAGCCGGCTAAATCTTTAGACTATCAAGAAGGCTATCTACAGACCATACTAAACTTTATTGGTATTACTGATATTGAGATTATTCGCATAGAAGGCGTAGCAAAAAAAGATATAGCTGAAGAAATTCTTCTTAACCAAGCTAAAGAGAAAGCAAAATCTATCAAACTTTAAGGTTTCATGTTCCACAAAATGTCTGTTCTACCTTTTCATCTAAGCTAGGTGAAAGCATATATTCATCATAATCCTGATTAAAGCCATACGGCTCTTGTAATACTTCTAATAATTTATTAAATAGTAATAAATCATTCTTATTTTCTGCTACTCTTAGAGCTTGTTCAACTTTATGATTTCTTGGAATAAATACTGGATTAGTCTTTTTCATCAATTTTAAAGATTCTTCTCTAGTCTCTTTTATTCTTTCTTGCCAACTATTAAGCCACTGCTCCAAATCTAGCTTATTAGATACATCTAAAGAATCATTGCCTAAATTATAAAAAGTATTTGTATAATCTAATCTATATTTAGCCATTAATTCTAGTAGCTTAGTTATAAACTCTTGATCTTGTGATTGAGAATTTATCAGTCCTAGTTTTGCTGACATCATTTTAAGCCAATTATCTTTATATAGATCAGCAAATTTTTCTATAATTTCTTGAGCAATATCTATAGCTTCTTCAGTTGTATCTGCAAGTAAAGGTAAAAGACTTTCTGCAAATCGTGCTAAGTTCCACTGTGCTATTGGTGCTTGATTTGCAAAAGCATATCGTCCTCTTCTATCTATTGAGCTAAAGACCGTGTCTGGATGATATTCATCCATAAAAGCACACGGCCCAAAATCTATAGTTTCTCCTGAGATAGTCATATTGTCAGTGTTCATTACGCCATGAATAAAGCCTACTCTTTCCCACTCTGTTATCAGTTTAGCTTGTTTCTCTACCGTATACTCAAGCAATGCTTTTGCTTTATTATCTTTTGGATCAATTTGGTATCTTCTCAAAGTAAAATCTAACAAAGACTTTAACTCTTTATCTCCTAAAGTCGCAGCATATTGGAAAGTTCCAACCCGAATATGGCTACTTGCCACACGAACAACTATAGCTCCCTTCTTTAATCCATCTCTATAAATAGGCTCCCCTGTAGAGATTATTGCTAGAGACCTGCTTGTTGATACACCAAAGCCACTCATAGCTTCACTAATTATATACTCCCTCAACATAGGACCTAGTACAGCCTTGCCATCACCACCTCTAGAGTATTTAGTCTTCCCTGAGCCTTTTAAATGTATATCGACTAATTTGTTAGACCTTGTTCTATACTCACCAATTAGTGTCGCCCTTCCATCACCAAGCATTGTGAAGTTTCCAAACTGATGTCCCGCATAAGCTTGTGCTATTGGATTTTTACTAGATTTTCCAAGTAGAAAACCTAACAATTCTTTTTCATTCAAACTACTTACATCTAATCCTAATTCATTTGCTAATTTATGATTAAATATAATTACTTTTGCATCGGGAAAATTTTCTAAAGTCTGACTAGAATAAAACTCCTCTGGAAGTTCTATATAAGAATATTCTAAAACTGGATAGCTCATATAACTTAATACTTTACTAATATAGTAGCATTCTAACTTTTTTATAAAGTTTTTATAAGCTTATACCTTTAGACTTTTATAATAATTTCTTACCCCTGCAATAGGTACAAACACTTCAACATAGAATGTTAGTACCCCAGCTAGTGACATCGCGATTAAAAACATATTTTGTGATAGACACATTAAAATAAGTGGAGGTAAATAGGTACAAACAAGAACTTTAATATAAGCATCTTGCCCAAAAGCATCTCTTAAAGCATCCATTACACCTATAGAAATACAACAAAAAGAGCCAACCATTGATACAAGTTGAAAAGCACTAAGTACATTACTAATAGCATTAGACTTAGTAAAAAAACTAATACTATTGTTAAAAGCTACAAGCTGATTTTCACTATCATAAATGCTTAACATTCCATGATCTCCCTGTATAGGTATAGTAAAAAAGATTGCTAAAACCCAAGCCATATATATCAAAGCTATTAATGAAGTACTGAAAATAAGCAAAAATGCCAATGTCTTAAATGACAAATAACGATCATAAAATTTCACTAAACTAGGAATTATAAAGTGATATCCAAATGCATTAAATAGGACAAATAAAAATGATAATGCTCCAACTGAACGAATAGGATAGCTATCAATATTTATAGCTACTGTTTTAGTAGTATAAAAAATTAAAAATATCGCCACAACAATAAGAGAAAGCTTAGCTGTTACAAATAGGACATTACTTTTAATTATTAGTCTAGAATTATATGCTGTAATTCCGCCTAATATGAAAATCAGAATCACTCCTGATAATAAATAGCTTAAATTACTACTTTCTAAAAGATATAAGCTTATGGCTGAACTAACTCCAGATATATAAGCAGCTAAAGTTAAATATAGAATTAACAAATAGCTTCCAAAAACACTAAACTTAGCTCCTTTAAAACCTAAGTATTTAGTAGATAGTGTAAAATATGTATTATGTTCAACTGGCAAATTATATGAGATTTTTAATATACATAATCCAGTAATAGTCATTATTAACCACACTAAAAATATAGCAAATAAGCTCCCTAAAAAACCTAAATTAACAGCAGCTATAGGCAACCCTACAATGCCACCACCTATAGTAGAACCAATAATCAGAAAAATACCTATAAATAGCTTCATTTTTCACTTTTATGAATAATTATTCCATGAGTATATTTTAAATAACTTAATATTAAAACCTTTTAGTAGCAGAATAACATCAGTAAATGATAATTATAGATTAGCTGTAACTAAGTATTTGTACTTGCATTTTTTTTTGATAGAATGAATAAAAATTCAATTTATATGGGGAGAGTTTTATATGTCAAAACAGTATCAAAAAGTTGCTAGCCATGAAGCAAAGAAAGGAGATTTTAAACGTTGCCTTCTACTATATTCTGGAGGTCTTGATACTTCTGTAATGTTAAAATGGATACAAGAAGAATATGAAGTAGAAGTGGTTGCCTTAACTATAGATATTGGACAAGTAGCTGATAACTTAGAACAAATAAAACAGAAAGCTATTAACTTAGGTGCTATAGATGCTGTTGTATATGATGCAAAAACTCGTTTTGCAGATGAAGTAATTAGTAAGGCTATTAAAGCAAATGCTGACTACCAAGGTGGTTATGCCCTTTCAACACCTCTTGGTAGAGTTATTATTTCAGAAATAGCTGTTGAAGTAGCCAAAAAATATGATTGTCAAGTTGTTGCTCATGGTTGTACTGGTAAAGGAAATGATCAAGTTCGTTTTGAGAGTTATCTCACAACTCTCGATGAAAATATAAAAACGATCGCTCCTGTTAGAGAATGGGGAATGGGTAGAGAGCAAGAATTAGAATACGCTGAAAAACACAATATCCCGGTTAAACAACAAAAAGACAAACCTTACTCATATGATGAGAATATGTGGGGAAACACTGCAGAAGGTGGAGAAATAGAACATTCAAACCTAATTGCTCCTAAAGAGGCTATTCTACAATGGTGCAAGACTCCAGAGAATGCCTTAGATAAGCTTCAAACGATTACATTAGATTTTGTTGAAGGTATACCAACCAAACTAGATGGAAAAGCTATGCCTTTAGCTGAACTAATTATGCAATGCAATAAAATTGGTGGTGAGCATGGAGTTGGTGTATTTAATCTTATTGAAGATAGATTGATTGGCTTAAAAGTTAGAGGAATTTATGAAAACCCAGGTGCTAGCATTATAATAGCTGCTCATAAAAAACTAGAACAATTAGTTTCTACACGTCAGGAAAATGAACTAAAATCATTTATAGATAATAAATGGGCTTATCTTGCTTATGCTGCTGAATGGTATAATCCTGTTATGAATAACATTCTTGCATTTATAGAAGAGCAAAATAAAAAGGTTACAGGGAAAATTACTGTCTCTTTATATAAAGGTAATATAGAAGTAGTAGCTGTAGAATCGCCTTTTTCTATGCTTAAACCTGAGCTAGCAACTTTTGAAGCTGGTGGAGATTTATTCAATCATAATGCTTCTGCTGGATTTATAGAGCTTCATAGCTTAGCTCAACGTACTGCTTATTCAATAATGAAAAATAAGAAAGAAATATATGAGTAAAAAACTTTGGCAAACTGAAACAGATAAACTCTTACCTATAGTTGAAAAATACACCGTAGGTCAAGACTATGTACTTGATCAGAAACTATTAAAATACGATCTACAAGCTAGTCTAGCTCATGCAAAAATGTTGCATAAAATGAATGTGCTTTCTAAGGATGAGCTTTCTCTATTAAAAAAAGGACTTCAAGAGATAGAAGAGCTTTTAGCTGAAAACAAATTCTCAATAACTCAAGATCAAGAAGATGGTCATACAGCAATTGAGCAATATCTCTGTACACACTATGGAGATGTAGGTAAGAAAATACATACTGGAAGAAGCAGAAATGATCAGTCTTTAGTTATGCTCCGTCTTTTTATGCTAGATAAAATTAAACTATTGGAAAAAGCTATACAGGAAAATATTTATACCCTTCGGACAAAAGCTAATAAATATGTAAATACCCCAATGCCTGGTTATACACATATGCAAAAAGCTATGCCAACTACAGTTTCAACTTGGTTGGGTTCTTTTGCTGACGCTTTAGAAGATACCCTTCTTTTAATTTCAACTACCAACAAAGTTATAAGCCAAAATCCTCTAGGATCTGCATCTGGTTTTGGTATCGACAATTTTAAGCATGATAAAGATTATACAACTGAACAACTTGGCTTTAATAGAACACAAGAGAACCCTATTTATTGTGCTTTTTCTAGAGGATATTTTGAAAAACTAATTCTTCAAACATTATCAAATCCTATGAATATTTACTCAAGATTTGCTAATGATATGATGCTATTCACAATGTCTGAATTTAACTACTTTAGCCTTGATAACTCATACACAACAGGATCATCTATAATGCCGCAAAAACGCAATTATGATCTATTTGAGATTATGAGAGGTAATGCAAAACTATATCAAGGTTACCTACAACAAATTACTTCTATAATTGATGGCGTTCCTAGTGGCTATAATCGTGATTATCAATTAACAAAAGCTCCTTTCTGTGAAGCAATAGAATTAATAGAGAATACAATCCTATTATTTAACTCCACTATAGAAAATCTAAAAGTTCATACTGACAAACTAGAACAAGCTATGACTTCAGATTTATATGCTACTGAAGAGGTTTATAAATTAGTTGAACAAGGCCTATCTTTTCGTGATGCTTATATAGTTATCAAACAAAAACTTAATAAATAGGACCATAGGGAGCGAATGAGCAGAAAATTACGGTCTAGCCATTCTATATTTTTGGGATTTACTATTTGGCTTCTCTGGTATCGTCATTTCTATCAATTTTTGCTCTAATGCTGGCTTTAAATATCTCTCTACAAATGATTTTCTATCCTTGAGTTTAAGCTTGTTTTGTAACTCTTGTCTAGTTAATTCTTTATCTTTGAGTACTTCTATAAGCTTCTTAACTTGGGGGCTTACTTGTTGCTCTACTTGAGGGTTTATTTCTCTTATTGCTATACTCAACATCTCTAGCATAAATTCTATGAATGGATAGCAATCTGTTTTATTAGTACTTTCCTGTATAGCTTCGTAATATGCTTTTTGATGCTCATATACAATACTCTCTACTGGAATATAACTAAATAGCTTATTCCATTGGCTTAGTATTAGTGATTGCCATAATCTACCCATCCTACCATTACCATCTGCAAATGGATGGATAAACTCAAATTCATAATGAAACACACAACTACTTATTATCGGATGCTCTTCTGTATTTGCTATCCAATCAAATAGATTTTTCATTAGCTCGCGTAGCTTTTTTGCTGGTGGTGCTAAATGAATTACATTATTACCTTCCATTACTCCTACTGAACCTGATCTATATACTCCAACCTCATCTACTAAGCCCTGCATTAGAGTTAAATGCGTACATAATAAGTCTTTTTCTTCTTTATAGTTTAAATTTTGGAACTTATCATAAGTTTTTATAGCATTTCTTATCTCTAAGATCTCTTTTTGTGGGGCTAATATCCTTTTACCTTCCAATATAGCCGTAATGTGGCTTTCATCTAAGGTATTACCCTCTATTGCTAAAGTTCCTCTTATAGTCTTTACCTGATTTATCTTTCTAAGTCTTAAATCTCTTTCTATCTGTGAAGTAGCGGTTATCTTACCTATCTCTTGGCTTATATCTGCTACTAAAGATATTATCTTTGGCGTTATTGTATAAGGTGGTTGATATTTCATATGCTCTACCTTATTTTTAAAATATCTAATATAAATTTAGGTGCTTCTCTAGTTGCTATAGAACTATTTTTGATATGATACGCTGTACTTTCTTCTTCAGTTTTAAAATTAAGCATTTGATTTGGAATATAAGTATTATCTAAAGAAATTACTTTATTGTCTGTATATGCTTTCTCATCATTCTTTATGAAATCAATAATAAATTGGTTAATGCTATCGGTATTAAGTATTCTATTAATAGATGCATGCATTCCTACTGCATATGAATAGCTATAGTCTAGTTTAATGTACTCAGTTGTATCAACATGTTTAAGTAGCTCTTGCTCTCTTTTTTGACACCATTCAAATCTAGTTAATCCATCAAATTTTTTATAAGCTTGATTCCTAAACTCTAATTGACTAAGGCCATTATGCTTATTTATTAAATCATAACCTTCCAATTCAGAATTATATGGTACTATATTTTCAGCTTCTGCATAGGCTAAGTCACTAGCTTTATCTTGGATAATCATTCTACAAGTTGTTAGAGCACAAGAATAGAAAGTTGCTTTATCTTTACCCAAAAAATATATATCTATCCACCAAGATTCGGGTGTTACATAGTGATTTGTAGTAAATAACCTACCTTTATTATAGTACTCTTTAATTATCTCATTTTTTATATTTTGTCTTAGCTTCTTACGAATGTTACGTGACTTATCAATAAAACGCTTACTCATAATTATTTCCTTAAATATTGATAGAGAGTTTCTCTACTAATACCAAAATATTTAGCAACTGTAGTTTTTTTCTCACCATTGGCTATTTTTTCTTTTAGTTCAGAAATTTGCTCATCAGATAATCTAGGTTTTCTTCCTTTATAAGCACCTTTCTTTTTAGCTATAGCTATTCCTTCAAGCTGTCTTTCTTTAATCAAAGCTCTTTCAAACTCAGCAAAAGCCCCCATGACTGAAAGTAATAGATTAGACATAGCAGAATCATCACCTGTAAAAATAAGTCCTTCTTTAACAAACTTTACTATTACATCATTCGATGTAAGTTGAATAACTACTTTTCTAAGATCGTCAAGATTTCTAGCTAGTCTGTCCATACTATGGATGAAAACAGTATCTCCATCCCTAGCATATTCTAATAAATTAGTTAATTCAGGACGTTCAATACTTTTACCTGACACCTTATCAATAAAAGTTTTATCTAAATTTAAACCTTCTAATTGTCTTTCATGATTTTGAGCAGTTGTACTCACTCGAATGTAACCAATATTCTTACCAGGCATTTTTGTCAAAAAAATCATTTATGTCAGGAAAGAGTCTAAGAGTTTGTACAATATTTGTCAATAAATTAAAATACATATTTATATTTGACACTTTTTAAAATAGTACCTGACAGTCAAAATAGACTACACTCTAAATGGACAAAATTATGGAAAAGAAATTAACTCAAGAACTTATTATTAAAAATTGGACATTATCAGAAGTTGATAAAAACGAAGTTAAAAGTGTAAAAGCTGAATTTAGATTATATTTATCCATACAACTATGCTCTTTACGAAACAATGGTAAGTTTGTTCAATATTGTAATGATACTCCTGCTGATATCACTAACTACTTAAGTAAGCAGTTAAAATTGCCACCTACTTTGATAGTTAATGAGCCATCTCGTAAAGCAACTATTACAGAACATCGTCAAAAGTTATTATCATATTTAGAATTTGAAAAATATGAAGGTCTAATTATTTCGGGCTTTGAAGCATGGATAGAGTCAGAGGCTAGACAAGGTATGTTGCCAAATGAGTTAAATAATGAAGCTCAAGCATTTCTACTTAAAAATAAAATAGTTATTCCAGGTAAATCAGTACTAGACAGAACTATAACAAGTATTTGTAATAAAGTTCATAGTGAAATATTTGAAAAGATTTATAATAGTTTGCCTATTGATCTTAAAGAACAGATAGATGAAGCATTAGATTCGTCCAATGACTCTAAATCATACTTTAGTCAGCTAAAACAATATCCCCCATATTCAACTGCTTCTTCTATAAACACATATTTGGAATTATATGAAAAGCTAAGTTCTTTTAATCTTGAAAGGATTAATAGCAATTTTATAAATTCAAAATTCCTAGCCTATATTTTTAAACTAACTAAAAACTATAATTCTAGAGATATCAAAAGATTTAATGGACATAAACGATATGCGTTAATGATTTGTTTTCTTATTGAAAGTAAAAAGTACTTGCTAGATAACTTAATCAAAATGCATGATCAATTTATACAGGAAATGTTACGCAGCTGTAAAAATTCTTATGAAAAAAAGCTCAAACAGAATCGTAGATCTCATGGGAAAGATGTAGATTATATGATTGAATTTAGTGAATTTATTTTAAATGCTAAAAAGGATGACGATATTAGTATTGAGTCATTATTTGATCAAATACAAGAGTCAAAATTACTTGAACATAAAAATAATTTAAAAGCTTACAAACTATTAGATGAGAAAGGGTTAAGTGACACAATTTTACGTAGATATCCAAATTTCAGAAAATACTTTGCAAATTTTATTAATCTACCTTTTAAAGTTGAGAGTGGCAGTGAGTACTTACTCGAATGCATAAACATAATAAGAGATTTAGATACTGGTAAAATAAAAACACTTCCTTCAAATGCACCGCATGATTTTGCTACTAAAGATTTATCCTCTAGGTTAAAGGATAATAATAAGATCAATAGAAATGCTTGGGAGCTTAGTGTAGCTATAGAGATGCGTGAAAAATTACGATCAGGTGATCTCTATCTTGCTGAAAGTAGACAATATACCCCATTTTGGAATATGATGATTGATGATCTAACATGGGAAAGTGTAAGACAACAAGCCCCTAATGAGCTAGGTTTGTCATCTCAAGAAATTATAAAATCTGAGCTAGTAAATAGTTTTAACAATGAACTTGCAGAGTATGTGAAAGCTTGGAATAAAGATGATTTTGCAACTATTATAAATGGCCAGCTAAAGCTTAAAAGAAAAGATAAATTAATTGTCTCTGATGAGGTTGAGAAAATACAAAAGCTAATAGAATCAGGGCTTTCTCCTATTCGTATAGAACAGTTACTTATAGAGATAGATAAAGTGACAGGTTTTAGTAAGTACTTTACACCTATTCAAGGACATAAATCTAGACCAAATAATTTTTATAAAACTTTAATAGCAGCCATTATATCTCAAGCTACAAATTTAGATATTCAAGCAACTAGTGCAAGTGTTCCTGGAATAACTGTTGATATGCTTAGACATGTTATTGGAACTTATATTAATGAAGAAAATATTAATCAAGCAAGTGCTGAAATAGTAAAGCATCACCACAATCATCCTTTAAGCTCTATACAAGGTGATGGGAAAATCTCATCTTCAGATTTACAGAGGTTTAAAATAAGAGCAAGCTCCTTAATGGCTTCTCACTACCCAAGATACTATGGTTATTATGAGAAAGCTATAGGAATATATACACATGTCTCTGATCAACTTTCTGTTTATCATACGAAAGCTATATCTTGTGGACCTCGTGAAGCACTATATGTTTTAGATGGGTTATTAGAAAACAATACTGTTTTAGGTATTAAAGCTCACACTACTGATACTCATGGATATACAGAGATAGTCTTTGCAATGTTTTATATATTAGATTTTTTCTTCATGCCTAGAATTAAGGATTTAAAAGATCAACAACTGTATAAAGTTGATAGAAATCATTCATATGGAGCATTTGAACCATTAATGACAAAGACAGTTGACTTAGATATAATTCAAGAACAATGGGACAATATATTAAGAATAGCAATATCTCTAAAAAGAAAAACTGTTCAGGCAAATATTGTTGTTCAACGTTTAACCAGTAGTGGTCCAGCTGATAGATTAACACGAGCTTTTATAAATCTTGGTAGGATTGTAAAAACTAAATACATACTTCAATATCTAACCGATAAAGATTTAAGACAAACGGTTCAAACTCAGCTTAATAAAGGAGAATATAGACATAAGCTCCCTCGCTGGATATTCTTTGCTAATCAAGGAGAATTTACTACTGGTGATTATGAAGAGATAATGAATAAAGCTAGCAGTCTAAGCTTAGTTTCGAATGCTATACTGATGTGGAATACTATAAAAATAGACGAAATAATAAAGTCATTAGAAGAACAGAATATAAAAGTTAGTAAAGAAACTCTATCTCATATATCACTGCTACCATTCAAGCATGTATTACCAAATGGTACATATTTTATTGAAATAGAGTAATCCCTCTAGGGTTTGTGTGATTTCTCACAGAAATTACGGTTTGAGTAACAAAAATATAAAATTATTTACAATATACCTCTGTAGGGTATATACTGACACTAGTATTTATTAAATAAGTTTACAAATATGCATCCTTGTCATTCAAAACATTTAAGCAAGTTAAACAGAGTAGCTGGTCAAGTTGAGGCTATAAAAAAGATGATCAATGAGAATAGATATTGTGTAGATATCATGACTCAAATAAAAGCCGCAAGAAGTGCTTTAAAGGCTATAGAACTAGCAGTTTTGGAAACACATATGAGGTCTTGTTTAGAAGAATGTCATAATGATCAAGATGTCCGAGAAGAAAAAATTTCAGAAATTATGGCTTTACTGAAAAAATATGAGTAGTAGTAAAGTCTCTTTGATTTTTTATCATTAACTGAAAATGATGATAGTTATGGGAATATGGATGTTATACCTATAGTAAATTATTAAGGTCTTAAAATGAAAAAACAAAAAAAATTGTTATTTGTCTCATTATTAGTGGTAATAGTGTTATTAGTTGTATTTTTTTACCCTAAAAATAAAGGTAGTGTAGAACTATTAGTAACCAATAAAACTATACAAGTTGATGGTAAAAATGTTGCTGTAAATACAGTAGTTCAACCAGATGGGACTTGGGGTTACTATGGAACCGAAGGTGATAACTTTAATGTAACAGTTAAAAATAACCTAAAAGAGCCTACTGTATTACACTGGCATGGATTATTATTACCAAATAAAGCTGATGGTACTGAGCTTACACAACCATATATAAAACCTGGTGGATCTTATAATTATAATTTTAAACTAAAGCAAAGTGGTACATTCTGGATGCACTCGCATTATGGTTTTCAAGAGCAAACATATGTGGAGGCACCTCTTATAATTTATCCAAAGGGATATAATCCTAAAAATGATATAGTAGTTATGTTTCAAGATTTTAGCTTTAAAAAACCAGAAAATATCATAAAAGATCTTAAACATAATAATACAAACCATCATATGCATGCTATGCATAAAATGGGTATGGAAATGGATAATGATATGAAGCCAGATTTAAATGATGTTTCATATGATGCATTTTTGACAAATTATAAAAGTTTTGATAATCCTGAAATGAAACAAGTCAAACCTGGTCAAAAATATCGTTTAAGGTTTATTAATGGTTCATCATCAACAAATTTTTGGATAAATCTAGGTAAATTAAAAGGCAAAGTTATCGCTGTCGATGGGGTTAATGTTAAACCTTATGAAAATAGTACTTTCCAATTAGCTATAGCTCAAAGAATGGATGTGGAAATTACAATTCCAGATTCAGGTGTTTTTCCTATATTGGGTCAAGTTGAGGGAGAGAAAGATCAAACTGGTATTATCTTAACTACTGCTATAAAAGATGGTGCTAAAAAACTAACTATAGAGAAACAGGCTAAGACTGATTCTAAGGCATTTAGCTATGATCAATTAAGAAAGCTTCATGCTAAAAATGATGATATAGATACCTCTAATATTGAAAAAACAATAGATTTGAAATTAAGTGGTGATATGCAAAGCTATGTTTGGAAAATCAATGGCCAAACCTGGCCTGATATATCTCCAATAGAGTTAAAGTATGGTAAAACTTATTTATTCAAAATAGAAAATAATACTGGCATGTCTCACCCAATACATATACATGGGCATGTTTTTAAAGTGGTTGATATAAATGGTAAGCCAATTAAAGATGGGGCAATAAGAGATACTATATATATTGAGCCTAAATCAAGTGTAACAGTTGCTCTAAAAGCAGATGTTAAAGGTAAATGGTTTATACATTGCCACATGTTATATCATATGCATTCAGGAATGATGACATTTATAGAAACAAAAAAATAACTATTAGCTCGTTTTTAAATAAGTAGTATTTCAGAGGTTTTTGGAATTTTTTACAAGATGTAGCGGTTTGAGTAACAGAATTATCTAAAAATTAAGTTGAAACCGCCACATTCTGTTCATTCGCTCCCTATGGTCCATCTTGGTAGGATTGTAAAAACTAAATACATACTTCAATATCTAACCGATAAAGATTTAAGACAAACGGTTCAAACTCAGCTTAATAAAGGAGAATATAGACATAAGCTCCCTCGCTGGATATTCTTTGCTAATCAAGGAGAATTTACTACTGGTGATTATGAAGAGATAATGAATAAAGCTAGCAGTCTAAGCTTAGTTTCGAATGCTATACTGATGTGGAATACTATAAAAATAGACGAAATAATAAAGTCATTAGAAGAACAGAATATAAAAGTTAGTAAAGAAACTCTATCTCATATATCACTGCTACCATTCAAGCATGTATTACCAAATGGTACATATTTTATTGAAATAGAGTAATCCCTCTAGGGTTTGTGTGATTTCTCACAGAAATTACGGTTTGAGTAGCAAAAATATCTAAAAATTTGGTTGAAACCGTAATTTTCTGTTCATTCGCTCCCTATGGTCCAAATAGACTTCTATATTAGTAATCTGCCTTTTATTGTAAAATATAAATATACTACATCTATTAAAGGTCTTAATTATGGAGTATCTAAGATTAGCCATTATTGATTCTGAAAACTATAATAATTTTGAATTAGTTTCTTCAGGAAATTTTGATCGTGTAATAGTTTTTACAAATAATGAAGAGTTAGAAGCAAACTATGAAAAAACTCGGATTTATAATAATTTTGAGTTAGTCCCCATTATTTATGGCGAAGGTAATAAAGATAATATGGATGGCTACATTTGCGCTAAAGTTGGTGAATATGTTGAAAGATATCGTGAATTTCGTACTCACCTTAGCATTACAATTTTTAGTAATGATAGAATTTTTAAAGGAATCGCCTCTTACTATACTAGAAAAGGTTTTAATATAGCAACTTCTGCCCCTAAAGGGTGTGTAACAGGAACAAGTAATACAGATCCTAGAGTTAGAATAAAAAAATTTTTAGAATGCTCCGAGGAAGTACAACAACATCAATACAAAAAACATTTTAAAGAAAGCTCTAAAGATGCTTTTTATCGATTGATTATTAAGAAATTAGATAAAGATATTCCCGAACAAATAATAGATGAATTTATAGATAAAGGAATAGTTGGTTTTTCTAAAGAAACTAGAAAAATATTTTTTGATAAATCTAAACTTTAATTAATAGCTTCCATACATATAGTTAGGAAGTTTATAAACATAATCAGAATACCCACCTACTAAATCACTATATTGATCGCCAATATTTAGCACTATATGGTAGCCATTTTCTGTTATCTCTCTACGAACATCTGCTTTGAAATCACCAAATGGTAGCTTTTCATATTTCTCACTAATTAGATATAATCCTTGATAATCAGTGTAGCCTGCATTTTCTATAGCCTTTTTAGTAGTGTCTTTATACTTCTCTAATCTAGCTGTGATGAAGAACACAGATACATTTAACTCACGAGCTTCGTTATATAGTTCCAAAGCTCCTTCATTAGCTGGAATATCTGTACTTTTCTGTATAACATCCCATACTTCTTCAGTATCTGCAAAATTATATTTTTTCATAATTGAATAGTTATTTAATGCAGCATCATCAATATCATAAACTATCGCCAATTTCCTAGGCTCTTTTATTTTTTTGTTATACCAAGCGCTTCTATATAAAACATCTTTGGCCTTTTGTAGCGTTTCGCTAACTTCTATAGCATGTTGTCCAGACTCATAATACTCTTTAACTTGATCTTTTGCTTGAGTAAGATTGGTAGGAGTAAAAGCAGCATAGCTCATTACACCCCACCCACTTAATACTAACAATACTAAACTTTTATATAATTTATTCATGATTTTTCCTTAAGAATTATTTGCCAGATACGGCAAATGAATAATTCCACACAAAATCATTCAAGTAAAGAAAAATTAGATTTTAAAAGAACTTAATTTAATTTAGAAATATCTGCTACTGAAATAAATAGCTTATGAAGATTATTTAATAATGCTATACGGTTTTTTCTAAGACTATCATCTTCATCCATAACCATTACATTATCAAAAAAATCACTAATACTTTTATCAAGACTACTTAGAAGCTCTAAAGCTGTTTCATAATTTCTAATAGAAACTTCATGATGAACTTTTTGAGTTACTTTTTCTATATTCTCAGCCAAATTTATTTCGTATTGATTACCAGCTTTATTACTTATAGAAATATCATAAGCACCTTTTAATTCTTGAGAATTTTTAGCTAGAATATTTGCTACTCTCTTATTAGATGAAATAAGACTAGCTGCTGAACTAGAATTTAAAAATCCAGTAATTGCTTGCACTCTTAAACCAAAATCTTTTACAGATGAAAAATTAGTATTAATTACTGATTCAAATACATCATTTGGCACACCTTCTTCTTTATATAGATTCTTAAATCTATCTATACAAAAGCTTACTATTTCATCTTTAATATCAGTTTTAAACACTAGATTATTTACTTCTCTATAACTTGAAAAAGCTACATCTAAAACCTGCTCTAAAGAAATATCTAGATCTGTATCACGAAGTATTCTCAATATACCTATAGCAGATCTTCTAAGTGCAAAAGGATCTTTGTTACCTGAAGGCTTCTGCCCTATTCCAAATATTCCAACTAGAGTATCTAGCTTATCTGCCAAAGCAACACAATTAGCTATCTTACTTTGTGGTAGCTCTGCACCAGAATATTTTGGCCAATATTGCTGCTCTATAGCATCAGCTATCACATCAGGCTCACCGTGTGCTTTTGCATAATACTTGCCAATAATGCCTTGCAAATCAGTGAATTCAAAAACCATATCTGATATTAAATCTGCTTTTGCCAAAAGCCCTGCTCTATATGCAATTTCACCATCTTCTTGAGATAGCTTAGCTAACTCTTGTGATGTATTTGCTATCCTTTTAGCCTTTTGTAGCATATTCCCAAGCTTATTTTGGAAAGTTACGTTTTCAAGCTTAACTAAGAAGCTATCTAAAGGTTTTTTAACATCTGTATCATAAAAGAATGCTGCATCTGACAATCTAGCATTCATAACTTTTTGATTGCCTGTAGTTACTAGCTCTGGCTTTTTACTTTGAATATTTGAGATAGTAATAAAATTAGCAACCATTTTTTTATTATTATCTAATAACGGGAAACATTTTTGATGTTCTTGCATAGAAGATATTAATGCTTCTTGAGGAACTCTTAAAAAATCCTTATTAAAGCTACATAACATAGCATTTGGAAATTCAACTATTGCATTTACTTCCTCTACCAGATCAGTATCTAAAACCACATTATAACCATGTTTTGCTGCTAACTCTTTTGCTTGTTCAATCACTAAAGCTTTTCTTTCTTCCCAATCTACTAAAACCATAGCTTGAGCTAATTTATCTTTATATGTAGAAATTCGAGATATTGAAATAGCCTCTGGATGATGAAATCTATGTCCATATGTAATATTACTAGCTTTGTGGTCAAGTATAGTCATATCAACAACATCATCACCATACATAGCTAAAACCCAATGTACAGGTCTTACAAACTCTACTGATGAATCACCCCATCTCATCATCTTTGGTATTGGAAGTTGCTTTAAAGCTTTAGCTATTATTTCTTCTAAAAGCTTAGTTGTTTTTTGACCTTCTTGAATAGACTTAAAGAAAAGTTTTTCTCCTTTTGGAGTATCTATTTTATCTAACTCATTTAACTCTACTCCGCAAGATTTTGCAAAGCCTAAACCAACTTGTGTAGGTTGACCATCTTTATATGCTAAATGTAAGAATGGCCCTTGTTTTTCAACAATAACATCCTCTTGCTCACTTGCTAAATCTAGAATAGAAAAAGCTAATCTTCTTGGAGAGGCAAACCATACTGTTTTACCAAAACTTACTTTAGCTTCTTTTAACTGTTCTTCTACGCTTGACAATAATGATTGAGCTAATTTTTTAAGAGCTTTAGGAGGTAGCTCTTCAGTACCTAATTCAAATAAAAAATCTTTTTTTTCAATAGTCATAATAAACCTTTTAAAGATAGCAAAATTCAATATTTAATCCACTTAAGGTATTATACAGTAATAAAGCTATTGATAAAATTTAATAAAATAAATTTCTTCCTATGTTTATTGATACACATTGCCATCTTGATTTTGAAATATTTGATGATTCTCGCGATGATATTGTTGAAGAATGTAAATCATTAAATATTAACAAATTCATAAATCCAGCTACTAGTTTTTCAAACTGGCAAGAGCTTATACATTTAAGGGAAAAGTTTAGCAATATCTCTATTTGCTTCGGACTACATCCTATCTTTATAGAAAAGCACTCTCAAGTGCATATAGAACAACTTAAAAAATATACTATTGAAAATAATTGTAAACTTATTGGAGAAATTGGTTTAGATAAGAGGTTTAACAATTTTGATAAACAAATAGATATCTTCTCGCAACAGCTAAATATAGCAAAAGAACTTAATAAAAAAGTGATTATCCATTCAGTAAAAACACATAATGAGATTATTAAAATAATTAAAGATACTAGCTTTACAAATGGTGGAATAATTCATGCTTTTAATGGAACCTATCAGGAAGCAAAAATATTTATTAATCTTGGCTTTAAGCTAGGTATTGGTGGAATACTATCTCACACAACCTCTAAATTAAAAGAGACTCTAAATAAAGTATCATATAAAGATATTGTTTTAGAAACAGACTCTCCTGATATGAATCTCTATGATTCTAAAGAGTCTATAAATAAGCCACAAAATATAATAAAGATTTTTGATTTGCTAAAGAATATTTATATGGAAGATCCTGATATACTAGAACAACAAATTTACAAAAATAGTCTAGAGCTTACCTAAAAATGTATATCTCTAATATAAAGTTACAAAATTTTAGAAATATAAGCTCTCAAGATTTAATTTTTGAAAAAGACATTAACTTAATAATTGGGCAAAATGGCTCTGGTAAAACTTCTATACTTGAGGCTATATATTTTCTTTCTCACAGTAGATCTTTTAGGACCTCTCAATTAAATAGAATAATAAATCATGAATCTGATGAGTTTTTTATATTTTCAAAAGCTAAAAATAATGATGATGATATAACAATAGCTCTCTCAAGAAAAAAAAATGGTAACAGTGTTAGTAAACTAAATTATGAAATACAAAAAAGCCATACAGAAATAACTAAGACATTACCTATACAATTAATAAATCCAGAAGCTTTTAATCTAATAAACTCTGGTGCAAAACAAAGATGTAAAATACTCGACTGGGGCGCTTTTTATCTTGATAAAACTTTTCTAAAAATATGGCAACAAACTAAGTTTTTAGTAAAACAAAGAAACTCTGCTTTAAAACAAAATTATCCTAGAAACTATATAACTAGTTTAGATAAAAAATTACAAGAATTTGCGGATCTTCTTGATGTCAAAAGGCAAATATATTTTGAGAAGCTAAAACCTAAAGTTTTTGAAATTCTAAAAAACTTTAATCCCGATTTAGATTTAGATATTGACTATTATAAGGGCTGGAAACATGACCAAACCTTAATAGAAGTTTTAGATGAAAATTTTGAAAATGATAATAGATATAATGTCACGAATCACGGCCCTCATAAAGCAGATATCATCCTAACAATTAATCATAAGCCTATTCAAGATATATTTTCTAGAGGGCAACAGAAACTCCTTATTTGTGCCATAAAATTAGCTCAAGGTGAAATACATAATTTAGAGAATGAAAATAGATGTATTTACTTAGTTGATGACATAACATCAGAACTTGATTATAACCATACTGAAATGTTATTTAATTACTTAAGAAAACTAAGCTCTCAAGTTTTCATAACAACTACAAACAAAGACAAAATTGATAAATTTATCAGCGATACTGCTTTAACAATTCAACTATAGTATTTATAACTCTAATTACTAACTGCTAAGTACTTACCTTGATTTAGTAAACAATATTTTAGAAAATAAATTTAGTAGTGCTTCTTTTATTATGGCGCTCAAGTTTTGAAAAGGAGATATTGATGAAAAAGATTTTAAGTATTACTGCTATTACTACTTTAGCAGCTTTAGGTTTAACAGGTATAGCTAATGCTTGTACTGTTGCTACACATGATTTTAAACCATACGGTACTTTTGCTTCTAGAAATTTTGATGTTTGCTTAGCTGTCCAATCACAGTTTACAGTATATCCTAGAAATCTTGAATTTACTGGCGCCACCCCAGAAGAAACAAAAAACACGGTTAACTGGAAAAATAAATATGGGTATGTAGTTATAGAAGAAACAAACTGGGGAAATGTTGCTTCAGAAGGACTAAATGAAAAAGGACTTGCTGCTCATATACTTTATAATGGTAAAGAAACCACTGTCAAAATTGATCCAAATAAACCAACTATCAATAGTATAAAATGGCTACACTATATACTTGGGAACTTCAGTAATGTAAATGAAGTATTAGATAGTATCAAGAAATATAATTTACATAACTATCCAGTTTCTGTTAATGGTAAAAAAGTTAAACTACCTATTCATTATAAAATAGAAGACAGCAGTGGTGATTCAGCAATTATTGAGTTCTCAGATGGAAAAGTTTATACATACCATAACCCAAGTTACACAGTTATGGCAAATGAACCTAACTATGATGAGCAAATTCAAAACTTATTAAAACTTTCTGCTAATGGTAAAAAATATAGTATTGATAATCTTCCAGGTGGAGCTAATTCATTAAATAGATTTGCTCGTACATTCTACTCAACAACTATATTACCTGATACTTCAGAATCTCAAAATAATGCTATCCGAGATATGTATAGCATCATGAACATGGCTAGTGTTCCATTCAACAACTTAGAATGTAGCTTAGCTGCGATGATTGAAGGTAAAAGCAACCAGAACCCAGAAGATACATGGCCAACAGTATGGACATCTGCATCTGATTTAAGTGGTAAAAAACTATATTACTCTAGTGTTGCTGTAGGTAATCGTGTATGGGTTGATTTAAATAAAGTAGATCTTGATAAAGGACAAAAACCTATAAGTGTAAACCTAGAAGATCATTCTCTTGTTGGAGATATTTCTGACAAATTAAAATAATTTTCTAATCTAAAATTCCTATCTTATTTGTATATTATCTACTTGATCAAAATAAGGATCTTGACCATAACTATCTATACCTTGTGAAGCATGTTTGAACGCAGCTGAAGGTCTGTAAGAACTCACACTTGCTAAAGCCATTGAATAAACTGGCATTACTAATAAACTACTTCCTAACATCAAACTGATTATCTTTTTCATTTTATTTACCTTTTATAATTATGTATCTATCTTTCTTAGTTGTTATGTTATACCTATGTAACATAAATGTTAAATATATTGATTTTATTAGGTTAATAACTTTTTCTTATATTTAAAATATTAAATAATTTAAGTAATATAATTATAAAAAGTCATATTTATAAAACTAATGAAAAGATTATTGCTAGTTACCCTATTCCTGCCATTTTTTTCATTCGCTAATGAATGCAATGAGGGAAATACTTATGAAATAAATCAATGCCTAAAAGCAAAAATTGAAGAATCCAATAAAGCTATAGATAAGATACAAAATCATAATACTAAAGAGTTTAAAGAGCTGAGGGACAAAATATGTCAAAATGTAAGCGATGTATACAAAGGCGGTTCTTTTCAATCAATAAGTTATGGCAACTGCGTAATATCTTTAAGTAACTGGTATATTGAGCAAACTAAAGTTTAAAACTATTCTTTTAGCTTTAATAATTTTCTAATCTGTAAAGCTACCAGAAAGAATAATAAATAAGATATTATCATCAATAGATATATGGTTATCTGTCCCCAATCATTTAATAATGTAACATTAGGTTTATTAATAGCTGCCAATAAAGGAATTGTGGTTAGAAAAGCCTGTTTTACTGAATAAGCTATAGAAAATATATTATAAATATCTATTTTATCAGCATATAAAATACTTATACTCTTTATGCTTGAAAATAAAAACATAAAATATGCAAAAAACCAGCAATAAAAGATTCCAATTATTGGTTTAAATAAACTTGTCCCACAACCATTCACTAAGTCATACAGACACACCCAGAATTTAAAACCTCTATTAGTAGTCTCTTCTGCTTTTTTCTTAAGATAACAGCTATGTAGTTGTTGAGCTTCTATATATGCATTATTTTTATTTAAAAATTCAGCTAGTCTACTAAACTCTAAAGAACCTATCTCTTTAGTCTTACGTAAGCTATTAAGATTTTTAAAAGTTTCAGGGTTAATTTCTACTGAATTCTTTATAGATGATTTTTCATCAAAACTAGGTACTTCCTTAAATTTACAATTAAGCCATTCTAATTGAAATAAAGAGCAATTCTGAAATTCAACAGCAATATCAACCAAATTATTACAATATAAAAATATATTTTTAAAACCAGTAAAAATACAATGATTATCACCATTTTCTATTTTTATATCTGTAGTTGATATATCACCATCCAAACTAAAAGAAGATATATAGTAATCACCTATCTCTTGTTTTATATACATTTTTCTCTTTGAAAAAGAAAAAGTACCTTTTATACCTAAATAATCTGTTTTAGCCCAGGGTAGAAACTTAACTCCATCGATTATAAACCCTTTAAAAGGAATACCACTCTTGGCTTTTATAATTAATTCAATAAAATTCTCAAACTCTATTTTTTCTAAAGCCTTAGCAGGCTTTCCTTCTCCAGAGCTCAAAGTAAGAGCATTTAACTGCTTCAACTTATCACTACTATCTTTATTTAAAATTTTAATAAAACTTTCTTCATCAGATTCTGATAAAACTATATCAATATTATTAGACTCAGTAAAGCTTCTACTAATATTTAAACTATACAAGCAACTAAAATAACTTAATAAATCTAATCTTAATTTTTCAGCATTAGCTCCTTCTATACTTTCTAGTATTGTTCTTACAATATCTTTTTTAGTTGCTTCTTTGTCAAAATCAAAAAGATTTAAAATCAGACCTTTATTGAAACATTCTAATTGAAGAACATTTTCTTCTAAAAAATTTTGAGCAACATGGCAAGAATTATTATCATGAGAGCCTTCTTCTATAGAATAATATGTACGTCCTTTATTCTCAGAAAGGAAAAAATTAAAAAATGTCCTTAATTCAACATCACTTTTACAAATACTAGGTAGATTATCAAAATTACAATTACTCATAAGCCGTTCTCCACATAGGAGAAACATTATCAATCACATTATCTCTATCAGAAACTTGTGATAAGAAATTTAGCCCAGTTCTTTCTTCTATGCTTTTGATAGAAACTCTATATTTATCAACATCTTTTTTATCAACACTCGAATTAGGCATTACAAAAGCTATAGCTTTATTTGTAGATGGCACATATATTATTTTGAAGAAGTAATCAGGCACAGCAACTTTATTGTCACCTATCGTTTTATGGATAGTTTTTTTCTTATAAATAGGTCCAGTATAAACATATATACTTTGATACATATTTGCCCAAATCCTTTCATAAGTTTCTAATCTCTCCCACCCCTGTCTATTTAGACCAGCTTTTTGTGGCGCAATATTAGATAATAAGAAAGACTCATACCCAGATTTTTTACTAAAGTCCATAGATGCATAAGATGCTAAATGCCCTCTATCATATCCCGAATTTTTATAATCTGATAATGTAGCTCTATAAACAAATGGAACATCAGAATCTTCTCTAAAGGCATCCTCTCTTTCATTTTTATTTGCTACTTTTGCACTAGTGAGTTTAAATGCCACCCAAGTAGGCTCTTTTGTCTGATAGTTATAACCTGCAACATAGCCATCTCGGCATAAGTATAGATCAACTTTTCCTAAGCCTGAAGTTACATTAAAACTAGGATTTCCATATATTAGAAAATCATGACAATAATTAGTAACTGCTGGTAGAGTCCTTTCTGGAGCATATTGTTCTAAATCATCAAACTGAGCCGCAGCTGCTGCATCATCTTTTTTATCAGAAGCTAGCCTTGCCCAAAAGCTAGTTTTTTCTTCCTGCTCTGGTTGTGTAGTTATATCATCTTGATTTAAAGAGTCAGGTTTGTTTTCTTGTGTGAAAAACTGATAAATTTCATATCTGAAATTTACAAACTTTTCTTTTAAGTTATATTTATCAAAGAAAGCGCCTGAAAAACCACCAGTTATAGCAAGAAATAAAAAGAGAAAAATCTTAATGTATTTTTTATTCATTATTTAATATGTCTTGTTTTATATAGTAAGAAATCTTTTACTTCTTGTTCTTCTATTAGAGGAAGCACTTCTTTACGAATTCTACTGTAATAGTTATTTATAGTTTTCTTTTCAGTATAAGTAAGCATTATTGTTTCTATCAGCTTGAATTCATAAGGAATCAGAGTTAAATCTTCAAAATAATAGAAATATCCATGACCAGTTGGACTATCTACATTTCTTTCTCTTACATAGCATAAGTTTTCTATTCTTATACCAAAATCATCTTTAAAATAAGCTCCTGGCTCATTACTTAAGATCATACCAGGCATAAGCTCTTGCTGAGAGGCTGCACTAATAGACTGAGGACCTTCATGCACTCCTAAGAAACTACCAACCCCATGACCTGTACCATGAGCATAGTTAGCACTAAAATGCCACAAATGCTCTCTTGCTAATACATCAAGCTGTGAGCCTTTAGTCCCTTTAGGAAATACAGCTCTACCAAGTCCAAGATGTCCTTTTAAAACTAAAGTGTAATATCTTCTTTGTTCTTTAGTTGGTCGACCAAAATGAAGAACTCTAGTTACATCTGTAGTACCATCTTTATACTGACCACCTGAATCAGTTAATAAAGGACTTATATTATCAAACTTCTTATTTGTCTTCTCAGAAGATCTATAATGAATCACAGCTCCATTGCCAGCAAAACCAGTAATATAGTCAAAACTATTTTCAACAAAATTCTTCTGCTTAGAACGAAACTCGAAAAGCTTAGCTTGTGCTGTTAGCTCATCTAAGTTTTCATAATTATTTTCTAACCAATGCCACCACTTTATAAACGCTGCTGCATCTTTTCTATGAGCATCTTTAGCGCCATTTATTTCTACAGGATTTTTTAATGCCTTACTAAGTCCAACAGGTGTATCTACCATTAACGCATAACAGCTACTATTTTCATTTCTCTTAATATTTCTAACTATTTTGTAATTAACATTAGCTCCATCTAATAAATATTTTCCAGATTTGCTTTCTAAGTCTGCATAAAACTGGCTATACTCTCTAACTTCAACTTTATTTTCATCAAAATAGCTTCTTACCTCTTCTGTTATTTTCCCACTATTTACATATAAAATAATTTTATCTAAAGAAACAAGTAAATAGCTAATAACTAAAGGAGTACATGCTACATCCCTTCCTCTAATATTTAATAACCACGCTATATGATCTAATTTTGAGTCAACATAAAAATCAGAATTAGTCTGTTTTATAGTATTTCTTAACTCTTCTATTTTAGAAGAAACACTTCTACCAGAGTACTGAATGCCATGTTCTTCAATCAATGTACAAGGAACATCAATAACCTGATTTAATTTTTCCTGAGCTTTATGTATAAGATTCTCTTCATCAAACACAATATTATAGTTATGCTCATTTAAAAGCTCTAACAACTGAGTAGCTTTTTTATAATCAATCTTAGCTGGATCTATACCAATAGTTTTGCCCCCAGCATTTTTCCATAACCATTTAGTTATTTCAGATTCAAATCCTGTTTGTTTAATAAGTTGAAAATCATTGGAATCTAATTGTTTCTCAGCTTGCAAAAAATATCTACCATCTGTAGAAAGATAAGCTTTATCCATACCCACAAGTACATCACCTGCTGATCCATCAAAACCACTTATCCAAGCTCTATATTGCCAACATTTTGGAACATACTCATTCTTATGATCATCTACTGATGGCACAATATAATAATCAAATCCCTTTTCAGCCATTAGTTCTCTTAGAACTTGTAACTTCTGTGACATAAAATTCCTTTTACATTAAACTAAAACAAACTATTCTTCGAACCAAATAAAACTAGCTAAACGACCTGTGACATTATCTCTACGGAAAGAATAAAGTCTCTTATCACTATATGTACATAATCCTGAATCTATGACATCTAAACAGTGATTTTTCATTAAAATATCTTTAGCGACAAGCTTCATATCAAATAAGTATTTATTATTGCCAATAGCCTTAAATGCATATTTATAATCTTCATGCTTATCAACATATATATCATAAACATCTTGACCAACTTCAAAATACTTATTAGTAATACATGGGCCAAGCCATGCAACTAAATCATATCCGACAAATTCTTTTAGAGTCGCTTCTAAAACTCCATTTGCTAGCCCTCGCCAGCCTGCATGTACTGCAGCAACTTTAGATCTTTTCTTATCAAACAATAAAACTGGTAAACAATCCGCAGTTAATGCAATACAAACCTGATTTGGCTTATCTGTATAAATAGCATCACTAGGCTCAGCGTTATAAATATCAAAGTATGAAACTATATTTGTATGCTGTTGATTAAGCCATTTGATATCTAACTTATTAAAGTATGATGAAAAAAGCTGACGATTATCTTTTACAGCTTTAGGGTCATCTCCAACTTGCTCTGATAAGTTAAATTTTGCAAAAGCTTCTCTACTGAAGCCCTGAGTATTAGTTGTATATCCTAATCTTATTTTAGGAAAATGAGTACTTACAAAAATTACTGACATTGACCACCATACTTATTTTTTACATAGTTTTCTACAATTTCTATAAACTCTTTAGAGATATTATCTCCTCTTAAAGTATAAACTTTTTTTCCATCTATAAATACTGGTGCTACAGGAGACTCACCGCTTCCCGGTAAACTGATTCCTATATCTGCATTTTTTGACTCGCCAGGACCATTTACCACACAGCCCATCACAGCGACTTTAAGCTTCTCAACACCTTTATAAACATCTTTCCATTCATGCATTTTTGTATCAAGATGATCTTTTACTTCACTAGTTAAAACTCTAAAAAAGGAGCTTGTAGTACGACCGCATCCAGGACATGATGTCACACTTGGTGTAAAAGTTCTTAAGCCTAAATTCTGTAATATTTCTCTACAAACCCTTACTTCTTCAGTTCTTGGAGCATTTGGGGCTGGAGTTAAAGAAACTCTTATAGTATTTCCTATACCCTGCTGTAATAATATTCCTAAGCTTACCGCACTAGCTACTATTCCTTTAGTACCCATACCTGCTTCTGTTAAGCCAAGATGTAAAGCATAATCACACTGTTTAGCAAGCTGTTGGTATACTGCTACAAGATCTTGTACCTCACTAACTTTACAAGAAATAATAATCTTATCTTTTGCTAAACCCAAATCTTCTGCATATTTAGCACTTTCTAAAGCTGAAGTTATAAGCGCCTTATGCATAACCTCTCTGAGTGGTAATGGATTTTCCTTAGCGACATTCTCATCTATTAATTTTGCTAAAAGTGCTTGATCTAAGCTTCCCCAGTTAACACCTATTCTTACTGGCTTATCATTCTTAATTGCTATCTCTATTATTTGAGCAAACTGAGTATCTTTCTTTTTTCCAAAACCTACATTACCTGGATTTATTCTATACTTCGCAAGTGCTGTAGCACATTCTGGATATTTAGTAAGTAAAGTGTGTCCATTATAGTGAAAATCTCCAACTAAAGGCACAAAACAGCCAACTTGCTCAAGCCTTTGTTTTATTTCTGGTACAGCACTCGCTGCCTCTTCATCATTAACAGTAATTCTTACAAGCTCACTTCCTGCTCTATGTAAAGCTAAAATCTGTTGAACTGTTTTTTCAATATCTGCAGTATATGTATCCGTCATTGATTGGACAACTACAGGGTTTTCACCACCTATTAATACATCGCCTACTTTTACGACATTCGTTTTATACATAAAGCTACTACCAGCCTCTTCTTTTTTTGAAAAATAAACCT